>DATFLS010000031.1:0-9351 GCA_035267465.1 bacterium | reverse complement strand
ACACAGGCCGTGATGGTGGGTTCCGTTTCGGCATCCCACTCGGAAGATGTCATCCCGACCCCCTGTCGTCCAAGGGTGTGAGGGATCGCTACCAGCACTCCTGGAGTAGGATTACGCTCCCTGAAGTGCAGGACGCTGCCGATCTCACAAGTGCTCGCAAGTGCTCACAAGAAACGACCGTCAGAGAATCGGAGCTGGGGAGTACTTCGTCGCCCTTCTGTGAGCGTGCTTTCGCACCAAAACTTTTACCCGGAGTTCCGTGGTTGGAAGGTCGGGATTTGAAATATTGAAGTTTGCGCATGGGTTATTGGATAGTGGGTATTGGAATTTTGAAATCTTGAATAGGTTTGAAACAAAACCGAGTTTTACGTATTATATGCCAATTGAGAATGGCTTGCAACTACAAGCCATGGAAACAAAAAGCGGAGCAGCAGGTGGCTGAGATCACCAAGAAAGATGTCGCACGAGTGTTAAACGAAATCGGATCCCTGTTGGAATTGCAGGGGGAAAATGTGTTTAAAGCGCGTGCCTACTATAATGCCGCCCGAACGATTGAGATCCTCACTGAGGACATCGCCGATCTGGTCGAATCGGGGGACATCGCCGAAGTGAAAGGAGTGGGGAAGGCCCTCACCGAGAAGATTTCCGAACTGGTCCGGACCGGCAGACTGGAATATTACGACACTCTGAAATCAGGCATTCCCGAGGGGTTATTTCAATTGATGGAAATTCCGGGATTGGGACCGAAGAAGGTTCGGAAAATATGGCAGGAACTCGAGATATCGACGGTAGGGGAGCTGGAGTATGCCTGCCACGAAAACCGGCTCGTTGATCTGGAGGGGTTTGGCGCGAAGACCCAGGACAAGATCCTCAAGGGGATCGAATTTTTGAAGAAATACCAGGAGCGCTGGTTAATCGATGAGGTCACTGAGGCGGCGCTCCCGCTGCTGGAGTTTGTTCAATCGCACAATAAAGTGATCCGGGCGGAACTGGCAGGCAGCCTGCGGCGGCATTATGAGACCGTCAAAGATATCGACCTGGTCGCCAGCGCGAAGCAGAGTGACCGCCAATCCGTTATGGAAGATTTTGTGCGGTTCGCCAACGTTCAGGATGTTGTCGGCCAGAGGGAGACCAAAACCAGCGTCCGGCTGGACAGCGGCATCACGGCCGACCTCCGGTTGGTCGAGGATGCACAATTTCCGTATGCCCTCCATCATTTTACCGGCAGCAAAGAACACAACACGGCGCTCCGCGGTTACGCCAGGCAGCGCGGATTCAAAATGAATGAGTACGGGTTATTTACGCAGGACGGAGAGAATATCCCCTGTTCAACGGAAGCGGAGATCTTCCGGGCGCTGGATTTGCATTTTATCCCGCCGGAATTGAGAGAGAATACCGGTGAAATCGAGTATGCTCAGGAAGACGAATTCCCCGTGCTGCTTACCGAGGACGATCTGCAGGGCGTATTACATGTTCACACTCACTATAGTGATGGCGTGCCGGGCATCCGAACGCTGGTTGAAGCATGCCAGCATTTGGGGTATCACTATGTGGGTATCAGCGATCACAGTCAGTCGGCCTTTTACGCGAACGGGTTGTCGCCGGACCGCCTGGAGCAGCAGTGGGCGGAGATCGCCGAAGTGCAGAAGGAGTTTCCCGAGTTCGTCATATTCCGCGGCATAGAAAGCGATATCCTCCCGGACGGTTCCCTGGATTATGACGATGCCGTGTTAAGCCGGTTCGATTTTGTCGTCGCTTCAGTGCATAGTACGTTTAACCTGAGCGAGACCAAACAGACCGAGCGCCTGATCTCAGCCGTGCGAAATCCGTATACGACTTTTCTGGGCCATCCCACCGGCCGGCTGCTGCTGGCCAGAGATGAATACAAAGTGGACATGCGGGCGGTCATCGAAGCCGCGGGCGAAACCGGCACCGGCATCGAAATCAATCCCAATCCCCGGCGGCTTGACCTGGACTGGAGATGGGGAAAGCTGGCCAGAGAGCATGGGGTGAAGACAGCCATTAATCCGGATGCGCACAATACAGAGGGTTTGCAACACATGCGGTACGGAGTCGGCATTGCCCGAAAGGGCTGGTTCACCAGGGATGACGTCATTAATGCGCAACAGGTGGATGAGGTGAAGCGATTCTTCCAGCAGAAAAAGGCTGACATTTCCGCCTGAAAGGCAATCGAAAGAACGAAAAACTCAACTTAAACCATGACAAATACTTCACATACCATAGATACCGATATTCGCCATCTTGCACTGGAATCTCTGTATGAACGGTACCATCCGGCCTGGGTGGAGAAATTCGGATGGCATCTGCCCGCTGAATTCAGGGGTCTTCAACAGGAATATCAGGCGCTGAAAACCTTCTGCGTGGTGATCGACAAGAGCTATTATGGTCAAATTACCATCACCGGAAGCACGGCGCAGGATTTTTTGCATCGGATGACTTCCGCGCCGGTGAACAATCTTCAACCTGATCAGGGAATGGAAACCGTTGTTACCACCGCCGAAGGCCGCTTTATCGACTGGGTGACGGTGTATCTCACCGGAGAAAATGAACTATTCATGTTGACCGGTCCCACCTCGGAAGACCGGATCATCGATCACCTGAACGAATATATATTTTTCAAAGATGAGGTCTATTTTGAAAAAACAGGGCAACAGCAGTCTATGCTCCAGGTCAGCGGTCCGGCGGCGGGCGATCTGGTACGGGAGGCGTTCGAATTGGATCTCGACCCCGGGAAGCATTATCAAATCCATACCTGTTCCCTGGAAAAAGGATCTCTCACCGGCATACCGTACGATGATATCACCGGGCGGGACATCATGCTTCTGTTTCCCAATGAGATCGGAGAAAGCGTCTGGGAAATGTTGGAAGCGGCCGGGCAGTTCTGGGAGCCGATGGGCTGCGATGCATACGATCTCGCCCGGATTGAAACGGGAATTCCTGCCTGTCCCAATGAAATAAACGAACGACATATTCCCCCGGAAGCTCATATCCACCGGTCCGTGGACCTGGATACCTGCTTTGCCGGGCAAGAAGTGATCGCCAGAACCATCAATTATGACAAGGTAAAACAGCACCTCTTCCATATCGAAATCCAGGCAGAGCCGGCCCAATCGCTGACAGCGCCCCTGCCGATTCGGAAAGCAGACCGCAGAATTGGTGAAGTGACCAGTCTGAGGTGGTCGCCGATGCATAACCGGTATCTCGGGCTTGGCTATATCCGGACCCGGCACATGGATGAGAATTTGCCAGTGATTATTCAATCCGAAGATAGTACCTTTGAAGGGCTCGCAACCCGGAAAACCAGCCAGCGCTAGTGGAGGAGTTCAAACGGTATACGACATTCCATACGAGGCGCCCCACGCCGGATTATTCACAGGTATTGAGCCGGCCAGGAGCATGTAATACATGAAACCGCGACAGTTCCCGGAAGAATCAAGTGCTGGTCGGAAGCGCCGGGTAGCCAAAATCATTGCAGCATTGCAGCGGGAATATCCGGAGGCGAAGTGTTCACTCAATCACTCCAATGCGTTCGAACTCTCAATTGCGACCATCCTCTCGGCGCAGTGCACGGACAAGCGGGTAAATAAGGTCACCCCGGAACTATTTGGGAAGTATCCGTCCCCCGAACATTTTGCCAGCGCTTCACTGGAGGATTTGGAAGAAGCCATCCGTTCCACCGGATTCTACCGGAACAAGGCCAGGTCAATCAAGGGATTTGCCGCCGGTATCATCGGGGAGTATGAGGGGAACGTTCCGGATTCGATGGAGGATCTGACGGCCTTGCCGGGCATCGGCCGGAAAACCGCGAACGTCATTCTGGGTGTGGCGCACGACGTCCCGGGGATTGTTGTTGATACCCACGTAAAACGTATCAGCCGGTTACTCGGCCTCACCACGGAAACCGATCCTGAAAAAATTGAATATGATTTGCAGTCGCTTGTACCGGAAGAACACTGGGTGCAGTGGGCGCACCTGATTATCGATCACGGCCGGGCGGTTTGCAAGGCGCGAACTCCGCGGTGCAGGGAGTGCGTCTTGTTGGATTACTGTCCTTCGGGCAGGGCAAAGCTCGGTGTGGAAAATACAAAGATTTCTATGAACGAGTGAACACAATGCCACTCATTGAACTCACCAGACGATTCCGATTCGAAGCCTCCCATGTCCTCCGGAATCCCGAATGGAGTGATCAGAAAAATTACGAAGTGTTTGGCAAGTGTGCGCGTCCCCACGGTCACGGACATAATTATGAACTCCTGGTCACACTCCGTGGTGAAGTGAACGAGGCTGACGGGATGCTGTTTGAACTGAAAAGTCTGAAAGAGTTGGTTCAGGAGCGACTCATTGAGAAGGTCGACCACTACCATTTAAACAAGGATGTGGAATTTCTGCAGGGAATAATCCCGACCGCGGAAAATCTGGCAATTTCATTTTACCACGAACTCGAAAAAATTCTACCGGACAATATACTATATGAAGTGCGGTTAACAGAAACGGAGAATAACTGGGCGGTATATCGTGGAGAGTAGCAAACTTTGTTTGGACCAGAGAAACATTTATTTTGGCGGCCTCTGCTAGGGGGAATTAAGGTAAGGTAAATCGATAAAGGACATCGGAATATGAATGAAGAAGAAATCTCATGTGTCCGTGATTTAACCCGGAGCTTACTGGAAAGTATCGGCGAAGATCCGGAGCGGGAAGGCCTGCTGGAGACCCCTCGCCGGGTGGCGAAGGCTTGGGATTATTTTTCGCATGGCTATAACCTCAACCTGGATGACCTCGTAAATAATGCGCTGTTCGACGTTGATTATCATGAAATAATCACCATCAAGGATATCGACTATTTCAGCATGTGCGAGCATCATCTGTTGCCGTTCTTCGGGAAAGCCCATGTGGCGTATATCCCTGATAAGAAGATCATCGGCTTGAGTAAAATCCCCCGAATCGTGGAGATGTTCGCACGACGCCTGCAGGTGCAGGAGCGGATGACCCAGCAGGTTGCGCATGCTATCAACGACGTGATTCAACCCATCGGCATCGGGGTTGTCATCGAGGGCAGACACATGTGTATGCAGATGCGAGGTATTGAAAAGCAAAACAGTTATGCCACCACC
This sequence comes from bacterium, assembly GCA_035267465.1. Classification (GTDB taxonomy): domain Bacteria; phylum Fidelibacterota; class JAANXI01; order JAANXI01; family JAANXI01; genus DATFLS01. Next base: position 4,219 of record DATFLS010000031.1, on the reverse strand, counting down.
AGCGCGATGTTCGGAGCCTTTGAAGAGGATCAGCGAACCCGGGAAGAATTTCTGATGCTGATTAATTTCGGACAAATTTAACACCGGAAATTGCACACCGACCACTATGAAGAAGTTCGGCGCACATGTATCGATTGCCGGAGGCGTCTATAAAGCACCCGAGCGGGGAGAGAAGCTGGGGTGCGATGCCATCCAGATTTTCACCAGGAATCAGATGCAGTGGGATAGTCCGCCCCTGAGTGAGGATGACGTGGCGAAATTCAGGGCGAACGTTGAAAAGCGCAGGCCCTCCGTGGTGGTTACGCACGCCTCATACCTGATTAACCTGGCCTCGCCGGAGGATACCAAGCTGGAAAAATCCCGGGCAGCATTCCTGGAAGAGCTGCAGCGGTGTGAATCACTGGGCATTCCGTATCTGGTGTTCCATCCGGGCTCGCACATGGGAGCCGGCGAAACCGCTGGCATGGAGACTATTGCGGACAGTCTCAACCGGGCGCACGCCGAAACCGGGCAGTCTTCCGTCAGGACTCTCCTGGAAATCACTGCCGGCCAGGGAACCAACGTGGGCTATACATTCGAACAGCTGATGGTGATCATCGAACAGGTCAGCGATCAGACCAGGATCGGCGTGTGCCTGGATACCTCGCATATGTTTGCGGCTGGATACGATCTGCGCGAGAAAAAAGCATATCAACAAACCTGGCGGCAATTCGATGCGGTGATCGGCAATAGGTGGTTACACGTATTTCATATTAATGATTCGAAGAAAGCGCTGGGATCGCGGGTCGACCGGCACGAGAACCTGGGACGCGGCTATCTCGGCCTGGAAGCGTTCCGCTTACTGATCAATGACGACCGCTTCGATGGTATTCCCATGATCCTGGAGACCCCCGGTGGAAATCCCTGGTATGTGAAAAATTTGAAAATTATGCGAGACCTGGTGGGGGAACAGAAGGAGGCTGCCGGTCCGAAACTTGTGTAATGCCGTCTCGATATATCGGTTGCCGGCAAGGCTTTCCGCTGCAGAAACAGTGATTCTTTCATGAATGACCGGCATTTTAGAAAAGAGAACGTCGTGTTCGAATGGAGTAAGCTGCCGGCAATTACGATTTAGAGTGTCCGAAGGATTCAACGGCTCGGTATCCCGGACTGATAAAGACGACAGGCGGCGTTATTTGGATATGGTTTTGATCTTTTTTAACTTCTTTTTTTATGAGTATGGAATCGAGTATGGGGTGGTTATGATTTGGAGTAGAGGAAGGCATAATGACTGACGCAAATTCATCGGTAGACGTGGCAGTGATGGGTGGAGGTCCCGCCGGGTACGTGGCTGCAATTCGCGCGGCACAGCTCGGGCATAAGGTGGCCGTGGTGGAGCGGGAAGATCTCGGTGGAATCTGTGTAAAGTGGGGCTGTATTCCGACCAAAGCATTATTGAGAAGCGCCGAGGTGTACCAGCTGTTTCAGAAAGCAGAGAGTTTTGGCCTCTCCGTACAGGAACCGGGCTTTGACTTTACCGAAGTGATCGATCGTTCCCGCAAAGTGGCCCGGAAACAGGTAAAGGGTGTGGAGTATCTCTTTAAAAAGAACGATATCGATTATATTCGTGGCACGGGAACACTCACTGCCGGTGATACCATAGAAGTGAGCCCGGCGGATTCGGATGAAACCTCCGCTATCCGGGCCAAGCATGTGATCATTGCCACCGGCGCCCGGCCGCGGCTGCTCCCCGATGTGGAGTTTGACGGTGAGCAGATTATCGAATATAAAAAGGCGATGGCTCTGGACGCACTACCCAAGTCGCTCATTATCATCGGGGCGGGCGCGATCGGCGTGGAATTCGCGTACTTTTACGATACCTTCGGCACCGAGGTGACTCTCATCGAAATGGAGTCCCGCATTGTTCCCAATGAAGACGAAGAGATTTCCAGGGAACTGGCAAAGTCGTTCAAGAAAGCCGGCATCAATGTGCTGACCGATACGAAGGTCGAGGCGATAGATAAATTGAAGAAAAATGTGAAGGTGTCCGTCAGCAACGCGGATGAGTCCGATATCATTAAAGCGGAAAAAGCATTGGTTGCCATCGGAGTGCAGGGGAATATTGAAGATATCGGTCTGGAGGATGTCGGGGTAGAGACGGAGCGTAACAGTATCGTCACCGATGAATATTATCGGACGAACATCGAGAGCGTTTATGCTATCGGTGACGTGGTTGGTCCGCCCTGGCTGGCCCACGCCGGGACCAAAGAGGGGATCATCTGTGTGGAAGCGTTCTCCGGGAAGAATCCGGTGCCATTGGATTATACGCTGGTGCCGGCCTGTACCTACTGTCAGCCGCAGGTAGCCAGTATCGGACTGACGGAACAGCAGGCGAAAGACGAGGGGTATGAAGTGAAAGTCGGAAAGTATCAGTTCAGGCCCAACGGCAAAGCCACGGCCAGCGGGGAGACGGAGGGTTTCGTGAAGGTGGTGATTGATGCGAAATACGGAGAGATCCTCGGGGCTCATATCATCGGAGCGGAAGCCACCGAGCTCATCGCAGAAGTCGGTGCGGCGAAGACGCTGGAGTCCACCTGGGTGGAATTACACAACACAGTGCACGCCCATCCCACACTCTCGGAAGTAGTAGAAGAAGCCACAGGTGCAGCGTTCGACGAGGCGATTCATTTATAGAGTATGCTATCCCACGGGGAGGATTTCGAATAAATGAAATGCGTGAAATGATGAGCCGGACCGTCATCTATGAATGGCTGGGAAGACAGCCATACCGCGCCGTATGGGAGTATCAACAGCGGCTGCTGGAACAACGGGTTGCCGGTGAAATCGGCGATCGGCTGCTGCTGGTGGAGCACCTGCCAACCTATACTCTGGGGAAAAGCGGCGACCAAAATCATCTGCTGGCAGGCGATGATGAATTGACCGAAAACCATATTGACTTCGTTCCCATCGACAGAGGCGGCGATATCACTTATCATGGTCCCGGCCAGCTGGTAGGATATCCGATACTGCATCTCGAAGATTACCGGAGGGACGTCCACTGGTACATCCGGCAGCTGGAAGAGGCGATTATACAAACGATCGCAGACTATGGAATTACGGGTTCCCGCGATCCGGAATATACCGGCGTCTGGGTGAACGACGAGAAAATTGCGGCAATCGGGGTGAAAGTGAGTCGATGGGTGACCATGCATGGCTTTGCCTTAAATGTTACCACCGATCTTTCCTATTTCGGACGAATTATTCCCTGCGGGATTTTTCATAAAGATGTCTGCTCAATTCGGTCGTTAACCCGGCACTCGCCTATCCTCCGGGAGGTATGGCAGGTGTTTGTGCATAAATTCGAGCAGGTATTTCAGTGTACTGTGCTACCGGCGGTTTCTCCGGAATCGGATGATCACCAACCACAAATAGCAAGCGATAGGATCTCATTGTGAGTCTAAAGACACAACGGAAAGAAGAACAAGCCCTGGCCGGTCTGACCCGGGAGCAGCTGCTCAGGAGTTACCGGTTGATGTATATGGCGCGATCCCTGGATGATAAGATGATGGCTCTGTTAAAACAGGGACGCAGCGTGTTTCATGTGGGGAGTTCCGGCCACGAAGCCATTCAGGTGGCGTTGGCCTACGCAATGAACCCTGGTTCCGACTGGTTCTATCCCTACTACAGAGATCTTACTGTCTGCCTGTCGCTGGGCGTTGATCCCAGAGATATTTTACTCCAGTTCCTTTCGAAAAAAGATGATCCTGCGTCCGGCGCACGGCAGATGCCCATGCATTTCGGGGATACGAACCTCCGGATCGTGACGCAATCCAGCAGTACGGGGACGCAATATCTGCAGGCGGTCGGGACCGCTCTGGGAAGCGTGAGGAAGGGAACGGACGAAGTGGTGATGGTCAGTTCCGGCGACGGGACCACCAGCCAGGGTGATTTCCACGAGGCATTGAATTTCGCCAGCCGGGAGAAATTGCCGGTGATATTTCTTATTGAGGATAACCATTATGCGATTTCCGTGCCGGTGGAACAGCAAACCGCGGGCACCGCGTATGATATCGTGGCCGGTTATCAAAATCTCCAGAGATATCGTGTTGACGGCACCAATATTCCGGAGTCCTATGAATTGAGCAGAGAAGTTGTTCAGCGGACCAGAGAGCGGGAGGGGCCGGCAGTGATAGTCGCTGATGTGGTACGGTTAGTACCCCATTCCAGTTCGGATGATCAG
>DATFLS010000030.1:0-3026 GCA_035267465.1 bacterium | reverse complement strand
CGTGATCCGTTTCAGCCGACGCTCGATAACGACACTTTGTACGGGCTGGGGTGTAACGATGCAGGAGGTCCGCTAGTTTCTTTGATTGCAACCTTTTTGCATTATTATGAGGATGAGAGTTTGCCGTTCAATCTGGTTCTGGCAGCCACTGCCGAGGAGGAGATCTCCGGGGAGAATGGTATTTTGCGCATACTGGACGAGATCGATCCTGTGCATCTGGCGATGGTGGGAGAACCATCCGGGATGGCGCTGACTATTGCAGAACGCGGTCATCTGGTACTGGAGGTCAGCGAGCAGGGGCAATCCGGTCATGCGGCCAGAGACGCCGGAGAGAATGCGATCTACCGGGCGATTCAGGATATCCGGTGGTTTCAATCGTATGAATTTCCGGAGCAGTCGGATCTCCTTGGGAACGTAAAAATGACAGTCACCATGATCGACGGGGGAGTACAGCCGAACGTGATCCCGGACTCGTGCCGGTTTGTGGTGGATGTCCGTGTGCCTGATGTGTATACGAACCACCAGGTGTTCTCCGAGATACAACAGCAGATCACCGGATCAGTCCGGCGGCTGTCGCGGGACCTCAAGTCCTCTCGGCTGCCGGATGGTCATCCCCTGCTCGCTGCAGCGGAGGAGATCGGCCTCCGGCTGACGGCGTCACCCACGTCCTCGGATCAGGGGCTCCTGAGTATTCCCTCGGTGAAAATCGGTCCGGGGCAATCGGAACGATCCCATACCGCCGATGAATACATCCGGTTAAGCGAAATTGAGGAAGGGATACGACTCTTCATCCGGCTGCTGGCTCGGCTGGAACGAATCACATAAATTCCTTGACGGGGAGCAGATGACCTCAGAGTCTTTCACATCTCTGAATAGAGTTGCATGAGTAAGCCGCTCGAAAGACGGAGGAAAAAGATACCGTTCTATGGGATGAGGGCAAATTCCCGGTGCCAGCAGATACAGGCACTCTGCCTTTTTTCCTTGGAACTCCGTTGCCGCCCTGATACTTTACTAGACTATGAAAATAACGGAGATACAACCAGACAGTCTGGCCGAGGAACTGGGGCTTCAGGCCGGGGATCAGCTGCTTCGGATTAACGGCGAACGGGTGAAGGATATCATCGACTACCGGTTTCATTTTGTGGAAGACGAGATCGAGATGGTTATCTGGCGAGATGGAGAAAGAATCACGCTGCCCAGGATTCAGAAGCATCCGGATGAACAATTAGGGGTGACCTTTGAGCCGCTGAAAATTCGCAAGTGTGCCAACGACTGCGTGTTCTGCTTTGTGGATCAGAATCCGGATCAGGTGCGTGACTCGCTGAAATTCCGCGACGGCGATTACCGGCTTTCCTTTTTGCACGGCCATTACGTGACGTTAACCAACGTCGGCTGGAAGGAGATGGAGCGTATCGCCACCCAAAAACTCAGTCCTCTCTATATCTCGGTACACGTGACTGATCCGGAGGTGCGTAAGGAACTCATCTTATACAAGAAGAATGATGAGATACTCACGAAATTGGAGTATCTGGTTTCGAATGGAATCGAGCTGCACACGCAGGTGGTGCTCTGTCCGGGAGTTAATGACGGCGCATATCTTGATAAGACCCTCGACGATCTCTACCAGTATCGGGAACGGCTGAAATCGGTGGCTATCGTGCCGGTCGGGTTAACCAAACATCGCGAGGGGCTGCGAAAACTGGATCCGGTGACGCCCGAATACGCGAAGGCGTTTATGCAATTTGCCAAAAAGTATGATCGAAAGTATCGAAATATCGATGGGGATCGATTCGTGTATCTGAGCGACGAATGGTTTATTCTGGCCGAAGAGCCGATCCCCGACTTCGAATATTACGGTGAATGCTACCAGATCGAAAACGGAGTGGGATTAACCCGGACCTTTCTCAATGATTTTGCGCGCCAGTCTGAAGCGTTCCCTTCGGGGCTCCCGGCGCCGAGGTCTGTCTCACTGGTGACCGGGAAACTCGCGGAGCCGATTCTGCGGTCACAGGTGCTTCCCGTGTTGAACCGGATCGACAACCTTCAGGTTAATCTTCATGCCATCCGAAACGATTTCTGGGGCGAAACCGTCACCGTGGCCGGGCTGCTGACCGCGCAGGATGTTATCCGGCAGTTGGCTGCGGTGAATCTGGGAGAGGCGCTGTATCTACCGATGCGTATTATCAATGATGACGGAATCACGCTGGATGATAAAACTCCGGAGGATATCAGCCGGCATCTGGGCGTGCCTGCCTACGTCTCCGATGAAAACTTTCACTCCATCATCGCCGGAGAAGAGGAAGAACAACCCTATCACGAACAGAGCATCGCCGTGGAGGTCTTGGGCAAATCGGGTCAGAGTGGATAGACGCTGTCCGGTGCCGAGTCTGAAATATTCGCAAAAGTCATCATGAATCCCACCCGAAAAACTGTTGCCATCGTCGGACGCCCCAATGTCGGGAAATCCACTTTGTTCAACCGATTAACCGGAGAGCGACAAGCGATCACCTCTAAAGTGGAGGGGACCACCCGGGACAGAATCTATGGCATTGTCGAGTGGAGCGGTTCCCGGTTCTCTCTGATCGACACCGGTGGGTATGTGCCTCGCAGCCAGGAAGAACTAAACGCCGCCGTAAGACGACAGGTGGAAGTTGCGATGTCGCAAGCGGACTTAATTCTGTTTCTGGTCGATGGAAGAACCGGCATCACCTCCATGGAGCAGGAACTGGCCCAGGTTCTCCGGGAGGAGATGCACCGGGTGCTGGTGGTGGTGAACAAGGTTGATTCGGACAACCAGGAGATGGATGTACACGAATTCTGGAATCTGGGATTGGGAGACCCGATACCCGTTTCTGCCACCAGTGGACGACGCACCGGGGATCTTCTGGACAAAATTGTGGAATCTTTGCCTGGTGAATCGTGGAAAGGGGTCGAAGAGCCGGACCGTATCAGAGTGGCAGTCGTGGGAATGCCCAATGTGGGAAAATCGTCATTCGTGAATGCCATTCTCAATGAAGAGGTCTCGG
>DATFLS010000029.1:0-4039 GCA_035267465.1 bacterium | reverse complement strand
GCTTTCTCGACCGCCAAACCGTAAAGTAAAGTGAATTTTCGGTTTATCTATTATCACGGCTCCACAAAAGCCGCACCTTAATAAGATCAAAATGGATATGAACAAAGTACATAACAATCAATCTGCACAAGTTTTTCAATGCCTGATTCTGTGCGTCAGGTCGCAATGCCAATCACCTGAACGTTTGCCGATGTTCTCCACTCATAATCTACACTAATTAGGAATAACCAATGCAACGCGAAGAACTACAAATAGATGAACAAAACTGGGACGCGGCCGACCAGTTCCTGAATATGCTGCGGAACCGGGGTACGCCGGCAAAGATGGCGAAGGGGGAATCCGATGCCGGAGCAAACGGGTTTGTGGTCCTGGTACACCAGGCCCGGAGTCTGCATACCCTGCAATCTCTCTGCATGGATCAGACCGAGTTCCGGTGCCTGACCGCGCGTTATCGGTTACAGGGACCGCCTGTCCTCGGCACGTTGCTGGCGTCGTTTATTGCTGATATGCAGCAGCTCCGGAGCGATGCGCCCGAAACCCAAGGCAGTTTTCAGCCTGGCCCCGATTCGGAACTATGGCATCGACTGGTGAGTCAAGGATTCTTCGAGGAATTATCGAAATATACTGACCTGCATCAGAATGGACGGGGCGATCTGAGTATTGAGTGGCTGAAACGGTTCAACAAGATCATCTCGAACCCGAAAACGCTGACCCCCGATGACCGGATAGTGATGTTCGGAGAAATCATCGATTTTCCGGACGAATTTACGGAATTCGAGTCATCCCTGCGCACCGTGCTCCCTCTCCTTCCGGAACAACTGGGGGTTGTGCTCCTCGGTTTGCCGGAAGAGTATCACCTTCCTTCCGACGAACCGAATTTCCTGGAAATCGAATGGCAGGAAGGCAGTGAAGACGTCCCCGAAGGGGCCGAGCGGGCCTACTCGTATAAGGTGTCTTCGCTCCAGGACGACCAGCCCGCCCGCCGGGATCTCCTGGATGTCCGGCAGTATGCGGTGGGCCTTGCCCGGCTGATCCTCCACGAGCAAACCAACCCGCTGACCATCGGAATCCAGGCTCCCTGGGGAAAGGGGAAATCCTCGTTCATGCAGTTCGTGGACCGGGAACTGATCCGGTGGGCGCCGTCCAACAAATCTTCCCTGGCGCCGGAGATCGATGCCCTCGAAGAGCAACTCAGACAGAACAAGGCGAAAAGCAGCGCTTTTTTGACAGAAAGCAGACGGAATAAACCAACCGGGGAGCAACAGGCAGAGGAAAAAGCCCTGACAGAAGAACGGAAAAAGCTGGAAGACCAGCATGAAACACTATGGCAGCGTATGCGGACGAAAGCGCTGGATGATGTGGTCACGGTGCACTTTAACGCCTGGCAGTACGAAGACACCCAGCAGATCTGGGCGGGACTGGCCAGCAGAATTTCCCGGGCCCTGGAAGAGGCCATCCCTGGATTCTGGCGCTGGTTGACTCCCCTGGCCTACACCTGGCAGAATCAAAAAACGGAACTCGTTGTCAGTTTAATCATCCCCGTGCTGGGCGCGCTCTTGATCGGTCTCGGACTGGTACTCGGATATCAGGCGGAAGTGGCGGGAATGGTCAGTCAGGCCATCACCCAAAACCAGTTACCCCAGTGGTTTGACATTGCCAAACTGTTCCTTCCCATCGGATCCGGATTGTTTCTGTTCTGGTTTATCGCCTGGCGGGTGCTGAGTGTTCTCCATCCGGTCAGCCGGCGGGTGCTGGAATATATCCGGCTCCCGGACTACCGTAATCAGATGGGGTTCCAACACCGGGTGCTGGCGGATTTACAGTTCATGTATAACCGACTTAAACGATGGCGACACAGTCCCCGGGTGGTCATATTCATCGATGATCTGGACCGGTGCTCCGAGGAAAAAATCATGGAAATGCTGCAGGCCATCAATCTCATCTTGGGGGAAAGCGATTTCTTTGTCCTGCTGGGCATCGACACGGAAATGCTCTACCGGGCCATTCGCAGCTATTATACCGAAAACCAGCCGGAGCATTCCCTGCCGGAGAACTTTCCGGAGAATTATCTTCGCAAGATCATTCAACTCCCCTTCCACCTTCCCGAATTTCCTACCAATGTGCGGTTCTCCCTGGTCCGGCATTTGTTCAGCCCGGATGCACAGCGGGCATTTCAGCAGCATGAGGACAACAAAAAAATTGAGGAAGTGATCGCTTCGTCCCCTCCGGAAGAAGAAATGGAGGAAACCCTGCACTATGATTTGAGTGTGTTGCGTGAACTCAGTATCCAGGAACTCGAGCCTGTGGAGGACACCGTGGCCGAACTGGAGGCATACGGAGACTATCAGAAATTTTTAGACGATAATCCCCGCGAAGTCAAACGGCTGGTGAACGTCCACCGGTTGGTGAAGATTTTGCTCCAGATGCGGCACAGCAATGTGGTCTGGTCCGAACATCAGCAGCGGAAACTGGTCAAATGGCTGATCTTCTGTGCCCGGTGGCCCGATTTGATCGATGACGTGCTGCGGTTCGCCCAGGAGCAGAAGAACAGCCCCAACTGCCTGGCGGATCTCGCCGGCACGCTGCCTGATGATATTCGCGATCAACTCAGGGAGTACGCTCATCCGGCGGATCCGGGCGATATCATCTCCGCTCAGGACTTACAGCCAGACGGCCATTTTCACCTGGCAGCGTATTTCTCCCACCTCATCCGTGAGGAAGATGACACCCGAACAATCCCAGCGGAAGGGTGAGCGGGCAATGCCGCCGGCAACCGTTCATACCATGCACTCCATAGATTCCCCTGAGTATATCTCAGTGACCGTACGACACATTCAGAATACATTCCCTCATGCTAATCAATTCTCAGGAGCGTGTGATGGCTGATGAGACCCGGTGGTCCGTCTCGGATGCGCTGGATTCAAACCAAAGACTCCTCCCATTCCTGCCGTATTTGCTGCAGGATCTCTGGGCACTGGGGAGCGACGTAGAGTCCATCATCCGATGTGTTGGTGCGCTCCCGTTCAAACCCGGCCGGGCCAAAGTGCTGGATCTGGGCTGCGGCAAGGGCGCCGTCTTAATCCGTATCGCCAGAGAGTTCGGTTTCCGGGTCGTCGGCATCGATGCGATGGAAGACTTTATCCATGATGCCAGAGACCGATCTCGTCAGCACCAGGTGGACCATTTCTGCACATTTGAACACCAGGATATGCACGACTATCTGCAGTATCCCCATGATTTCGATATCGTCATTCTCGCCTCACTCGGAAGCGTACTGGGGATGTGGCCTGAGACGGTCTCCGCACTCAGAGGGCAAATCCGACCGGGCGGGTACATGATAATCGATGACGGGTATTTGCATACCACCGAAAATCTTCACAGAAAAGGATATGCGCATTACCGGGATCATGACCGGACAATCCGCGAACTCACCTCCCGGGGCGATCGTATCTTTGCGGAAGTGAGTACCGCAGCGGCCACGGAACAGATTAATCGTGAATACCTACAGGTGATACGCCGGCGGGGTGACGAGCTCGCCCAAATCCATCCGGAACTGCGGACCGCCCTTACGGAGTATATCGCACTCCAGGAAGAGGAGTGCAGGGTAATTGCCGGGCATATTGCCGGTGCACTCTGGGTGGTGCAAAAAGTGGAAACCTCGGAATGAGTGGTATATTGTCTGTCGCACATACTCTCGGCAGCGGGTCGCGATCGTTCCGACAACTTTGCTATTTCCCATTGGATAACGGGCCGGCAGGAAGTAAATTGATCAGTAAGTGTAACATACCCCTGTATCTCTGGAAAGGAAGGGATTCACCATGCCGCAATACGTCACCATCATCCTCACCGTCATTGGAGTAATCAGCTTAATCGCCTTATTCGCCGGGCGGTTTTTTACGGCGATCGTCGGCGTCGCACTGATTGGAGCGGGTATTTACTACTTCCGCAACCGGAGCAATGCCGGCAGCAGCTGATCACGCATTCTCAGCGGTGACCGAACTTCTCTTCGCCTACGCTCGTCGTTCCCAGAAGACAAACA
>DATFLS010000028.1:0-4311 GCA_035267465.1 bacterium | reverse complement strand
GGGTCAGTGTTATTGACCCGCGCAGATCCGACTGCCCGAACCCCGCAAACGAGGGCTGTGCTCCGAACGGCAATTCATCGCTGGCCATTGTTTCATGAGCCGCCACGTCCTGTGGTCGACCAAAGCGGTTCGCCGCAGATGCGATCACAAAGACCGCATCGCGCGGCTGACCATAGCCCTCTCGGGATCTCTCCTGAACCGTATGAAGATGATAGCCGGTCATGTACCTATTCAATCGATTGTATTCAAATTGGTGCAGTGCATCATAAATGGCGGAGAGATTCTGCGCGAGCACCTTCCGGGAAGGGTAATCCGACGGAGAAATCCCGGAGTGCAACTGCCATGGTTGCGGTAGTACCTTCACAGAACGTAGTACACCGGAACTGGCTGACAACCGAGTGTCTGTTAGTGTTCCGGTTTGCTGAATTCTGGTGATCATATTCAGCGTTGAAGCCTGCTGTTGCCACACCCGGAAATATTGGAGGAATAGGTTCTCGACGAATGAGAGCGAGGTGTCAACATTGACGTTGAATACGAACGAAGGCATACCCCGGAACGGCCGGAGAAACACCATCTCTCCCTGATAGCCCACCAGTTGGGATACGGCGAACCTGTCGCCAACCAGATATTCCAGAAAGTCGATTATTTTGTTCACCAGAGGTGCGGATACGTGGGGATCACTGGTTCCGGCCCTGATGAATATGGGAATACTTTTCAAATTCTCAGGCAGAGTCACGTGCCGCTGGCTGTAGGATACCAGACGAGATTCCAAAACACGCTGCAGGGGTTCCAGTATGGAATACTGCCCGTCTGCCTGATGATTATTCCCGATATTTCTGTATTTATCCGGCGACATTAAGACGCTATCCTGTTATTCGTTCTGGTTCTTTACGGGCAGCTGTTCCGTCCGGAACGTCTGGCCGTTCCCGTCAGGGTGAAACGGTCTTTTCAAGAATTCGTCCAAATCCGGATTGATTTCCATGTTCTCGAAGTCTTTCCAGATGCGCTCATCCTTGCGACAATCATACGCCCGGCATACGAACGGTCGATCTTCGTAAATGGAGCAAAATTTCGTGGTCCGGTTCAGATGGTGGCAGTAACCGTCGTCCCCCTGCCGGATCATATACGGCTGCCCCAGATTCCATTTGACCTTTCCGATTTCCACATCGCGGGCCGACAGGGCGAACCGCAGCCGGCAACAGGCCGCATGGCACAAATGAAGGCGGTTCTCGCAATCGATCTCGACGGTCTTTTGATCACCGTTCTCGTCGTGCTCTTCCCTGGTTAAAGCGACTCCCATGCCGGATTCGGTAAACTTCTTTGCCAGCCGTTCATTTACCTGTTTCTTTCTTTCATCCAACTCTTCAATATTGATAACTCCCCGTTCCTTCAGCAATTCAATCAGGGCATAGGAGAAGGAAGCCACCTCCAGCATTTTGCTCGAATTAGCATTCGCACGGCTGTGAGTATAGAGGAGCCCATGGGCCACTTCCTCCCGTAAACGTTCTGTCCCCTCGTTTAAATCGTCGGATGACCCGGCATCGTCCTTGTCCCCATTCACCCGGGGATGCGTTTCAGGTATTCGGATGGTAATTTTATCTGCCGCCTGGTTCTCTCTATCTTCCATTATTCTCCCCTGTATTGAGTTCCGGGAATCGGCATCTGTTTCGACACAAAGATCCGGGTGGTATTCATATTGATTTCATCGCTGTCTAGTGAAAACACGGGCTTAATTCCCGTCGTTCGTGTTTTTCAACAAGTTGAAATATTCGTCAAAATCTGATTTGACTACCATGCGCCCCATTTTCTGGAACTCCCGCCGGGCGGCCCGAATAATATGTTCCATCCCGACCGTCCCGGAATTTTCCGCAGCCAGAAATGCGGCACTCAATGCAATATTCTTAATGTGTCCCCCGGAGATTTCGAACTTCCGGGCCAGAAAAGTGTAATCGATATCCCGATGGCGCGGCGTTTCTTCCGGGAAAATATTGCGCCAGATATCAGCACGATACTGCTCATTGGGGAAGGGGAAATCGACAATGAAGCGTAAACGCCGGGTAAATGCTTCATCAATATTTTTTTGAAAATTGGTGGCCAGAATGACAATCCCCTCGTATTCTTCCATTTGCTGCAATAAATAGTTGATTTCGATATTGGCATACCGGTCGTGGGAGTCTTTCACCTCGGAACGCTTTCCGAATAAGGCATCCGCTTCATCGAAAAAGAGAATCGCATTGCTGTCCTCAGCTTCCCGGAATATGCGGCTGAGGTTTTTCTCGGTCTCCCCGATATATTTGCTCACGACCGTGGAGAGATCGATTTTGTAAAAATCCAATCCCAGCTCATTGGCAATGACTTCTGCCCCCATCGTTTTTCCCGTTCCCGGCGGCCCGGCAAACAGGACGCTTATCCCTTTTCCCAGAGAGATTTTTCGCTCGAACGCCCAATTGGAAAACACCTGCTGATGATGTTTCACATGCAGACAAATTTCACGCAGATGCTCCATGGAATCTCTGGGAAGAATGATATCCTCCCAGGTGAACAGCGGGGTGATTTTCTGGGCCAGCTGGTCCAGGTTGGTTGATGATTGGATCCGGCATGCCTGATAGAGATCCCGCAGCGTCACTCCCTCAGGGTTTCCACCGCGCATATGGACCAGATGGGATGCCGTGGCTGCCGCCTGGTGAATTTTTCCCGGAGTGAGTTTGAACCGGGCTGCCAGCTCCGTGAGTTCACTCTGTGCGACAGACTGGGGCGCCGCGTTCTGCCATATCTTGCGCCGTATCTGCGGAGAAGGCACATCGAAGGGGACATTTATGATCGATTCGGCTTCTTCCGGTGATGTGGTATTCCACGGCCCCTTATTTCCCAGGAAGATCATCCCGGGGAAGTCTTCGGTGACATTCAGCAGCAGGTGTTTCCCCTGCTCGGGGGTCCGTGGTTTCTCGAAGAGCACGTCAGCGCTGTTGAAGTAAAGCGCCGCCCGGGAAAGCATTGCCTGCCTGATCAACCGATGCACGGCACGCTCAACCGATTTGGGATTCAGCAATAATACCGGCGTATCAATTACGAGCAGGTGCAGGTCAGCAGTATTGCACAAGGCCTCGGCCACAGATTTTTTACCGACCCCCACCGGTCCGTACAGATTGAACACTTGTCTCCGGGTCGAATCGTGATCAGCCAATTTCCGGATGCTGGCTGCGATGAGGTTTTTCAGGGTGCTTTTCTTGGCAGAGTCAAACGGCAGATTTTCCGGAGACAGTGATGGCCGAATAAACTCGGTATGAGGAGCGAGCTCCTCATCCAGTTCCTCGATTCCGAGCAAGTATTTCACCAGGTGTTCATCGATCTTCAGTCCCCTGGAAAGGAACGACGCCGGAAACTCCTGTTCATCGGTGGTGAAAGAAACCAGCTGATATTTAAACACCGGTTGGTGATGAGAAAAAACTCCCCGGGCCAGCAGCCGCTCCCGGAGTGTGTCCCAGCGCAGCCGGAGGGCCAGATCTACCGTCGGCCGTTTGCTGGTCACATTATCCTGCAGGTAGGCATAGAGTTTTTCATATCGAAGATCCAGCTCCGGAGCCAGGCACAAGACCAGAAGATCAATATCCCAGGGATGAAGACCGAATCGCCGTTCCAACTCCAGCAGTGGAAGATACACCCCCTGTTCAAGGGCAGCCGCTGTTTTGTGTGTAATCTGCGCTTCGAGTGTTTGCAGGGCTCCATGCATCTCCCGTGCGGATTGCCCCTGGTCCGCCGGGGGCTGCTCGACCGGACCCGACAGTGTGTCCAGAATAGCATCTACTTCTTCGTCCGGAATCACCAATCCGCGAAATGCATCAAATTCTGAGGACGACGCAGGCTTTCTGACTCGCTGAATTTGCAGGTTGAGCAGCAAATCCAGTCTGCGCAGCTCGTCTCTCAGATGATCATATCCGTTCGTGTAAGTCAATATGTTGTCCCGCTCAGACATGTTGATTTTCTTTTTCTTCCACCCGGGTGATATCGCGATCGATCATGGAATCGATGAACACAATCCGCACCAGATAACATACCGAGAGCCGGTAAGGCTGGTTGAAGGCATTCCATATTCTGGTGAGATCTTCCAGATTGAACTTGCACAAATCTATCTTCAGGGTTTCCAGAGAATACTCCAGCACACCTTTGAGGTATGGACTTTCAATAATCGCATGGTCATGCAGAATACGCATTGCTTCTCCAAGTACCCGGTGGCCGGCTTCCTGCTCGGTGGCATGCGGAGTCACGACGTACACAAGATTCAATGCCAGCGGGGGATAATGTAATTTTTCG
>DATFLS010000027.1:0-3137 GCA_035267465.1 bacterium | reverse complement strand
CGTGGCCCGCACCAGCGGCGACGGACGATAATTGATATACGCGTTTAACACCGCTTCCGGAATCGGGATCTCCACATCGCCCGACATTTCCTGCTCCAACAGGTTCATGGGAAAAATAACCGCCATCTTTTCGGGTCCCATGGGCTCCCGGGTTTCCGGGTCCAGCGGCGGATGGGGTTCAAAGGGCAAGTCCGCAACAATGTTATAATAATTCCGCGGAATGTCGTCTTCCTGCAGCACTATCTTCTTGGCCATACTCTGTCCTCCATGTTAACTCATCTCCAAACGATTGGTTACCCGGATTATACTATCTACGAAAAGGTTCGCAGATCTTTAAAATTCACCGTCTCAAAATATATGACTCAAGGTTACAACAATTTCGGGGAAAAGTACAAACGGAATTTTATACATGAATTATTATTAATAGCACACAGGTATGCACGAAAACGGTGGATATCCACGGATACAAACAGAAGGCAGAAGTGAAAAGGCAGAAGGCAAAAGGCAGAAGCAAGCGGTGCGGAAGGAAAGGTAAACTCGACATACCCAGCAAGGAAACCGGACTCTTAAGGATGGTAAAGGCAAATAGCAGATTGCGAACGGATGCTTTCTATACATTGACCGTTCGATCTGCTCATCTCTGCCTTCTACCATTTGTCTTTTCATCTGTACTCACTTGGTTCACGGATCTCTCCGGTAGACCATGATCCACCTCAGATGCCGGCGAAATTCTTCTCACTTTTCACGTTTCACTTTTCACTTCTTTTCTTTGCCTTCTTGGAGAGTTCGGTTCCCTTCCAGCATCTTTCAAGTTCTCCTTCCCTTCCGCACCGCTTGCTTCTGCCTTTTTATCCGCGTTTATCCTCAGTTTCTGTGTTAATCCGCGTGCTATTATTATCTGCTATTCCTCACCCTCCGGAGCCAGATCGACGAGAGGCCGTTTTATCTTATGAGAGATCTTTGTAACTTCCACCATTCAAAATGACTTTAACAATCACTCAGTCCATGGACAAAGCACAAGATGGCAGTAATCCTGAGGGGGTGATGAGAGGGGTTCACGCCAGGGAAACAACAACCTCACCCCCGGTCCCTCTCCTTCGAAAGGAGAGAGAGGCCCTCCCTGATTCCCACCCGGGACAAGCACCTGCCCATGCATCATCTGTACCTCGAGTTCAAAGAATAGAGGAAGTATACTTTCAAACCTATCAGGAAATGCAGCTCCAGAATTATGCATGGTAACGAATGCACCGCCCGGGCGCATGCCAATATCGCCCTGATTAAATACTGGGGAAAGCGAGACCAGGAGCGCAATATCCCGGCGGTGGGATCGATCTCCATGACCCTGGATGCCTTGCATACCACCACAACTCTCCGCTTCGACGAAAGCCTCTCTCAGGACCGGTTGATTCTAAATGAAGAGGAAGCAACTGCAAATCAATTGAACCGGGTGACGTCATTCCTTGACCTGGTTCGTGACAGAGCAGACCTCTCGATTAGAGCACACATCCGGAGCGTCAACAACTTCCCCACCGGGGCGGGGTTGGCCTCTTCCGCGTCCGGGTTCGCAGCGCTGACCCTGGCTGCGACCGGAGCAGCCGGTCTGGATCTCAACCGGGAAGAACTGTCTGCGCTGGCCCGCCGGGGCTCCGGATCCGCCGCCCGCTCGATCTTTGGGGGATTCGTGGAAATGTTCCCGGAGAAACAAATCGCTGCCGCAGACTCAAAAGAGGAGCAAACCGACGCTTTCGCCGTGCAGCTCTACGATGAATCGTACTGGGATATCCGCCTGCTGGTATTAATTCTTTCCGAGGAAGAAAAAACTTACAGCAGCCGGGAAGGCATGACCATCTCTGCGGACACATCTCCTTATTATAATGCCTGGATGGAAACTTCACCGCAGGATCTTGCGGAGATGCGCGATGCGCTGCAGATCCGCAATTTCGAAAAGACGGGCGAGCTCAGCGAATACAGTTGCCTGAAGATGCACGCACTGACCATGTCTTCGCGGCCGGGCATACTCTACTGGCAGCCGGGGACGTTATCAGTCATACATGCGGTCCGCGACCTGCGCAGCCAGGGGATTCCGGCGTACTTTACCATCGATGCCGGTCCCCAGGTGAAGGTGCTCTGCCTGCCCGAACAGCAGGAGCAGATCATCACCGCCCTCCGGGACATTCCGGACGTCCTGGAGATCATCCCGGCACAACCGGGGCCCGATGCAAAAATTCGGGAGGACGCTCCGTGAGACTCACCGCCACCGCTCCCGGCAAACTGATCCTCCTGGGGGAATATGCCGTGCTGGAAGGCGCCAGATCCCTGGTAGCGGCCGTGGATCGATATGCGCAGGTCACCCTTACACCAAGCACTGATACAAATCACCATTTGAGCTCTCCGACTTTGGGCGTGGTGCCCATCCCCTTCTCTGTTCATGCACAAGATGGTGTTGAGTACCACGCACCAATCTCAAAGCAGAACCGGCGACAACTTCGGTTCGTCCAAAACCTGCTTACTCATCAGTTCAGCGCCTATAGCCCTGCCCGGACCAACAACACCCCGGCTGACATCGCAATCACCACCGATGGGTTTTACGATGAAACCGGATCGAAACTGGGACTGGGCTCCAGCGCAGCCATGACGGTCGCCCTCTGTGCCGGCCTGCAGGGCTATTTCGGGGATACTCCGGAGATGCCTGCGGAGAAAAACGCCCTCTTTGATCAATCATTGGAAGCCCACCGGTCCGCCCAGGGAAAGGTAGGCAGCGGCATCGATGTGGCGGGCAGCACCTTCGGCAATGTGCTCTGCTACCGGGCGGACACCGGCGAAAACCATCGCTGGGAAATCACCGCATTAAAAGGATGGCCCGAAGACCTGTATCCGTTGACCATCTGGACCGGCGTATCCGTTTCCACCACCCGGTTTGTGAAACGGTTAAATCAATATAAACGCCAGAACCTCCGGGCGTATGAAGACACTATGGGTGAACTCATTCGACTCTCGGAGGACGGGAGCGATTACTTTCAATGGACCCGGTGGTCGGAATTCCTGGAGACGGTGGATAAGTATTATCACCAGCTGCAGCGGTTGGGGTCGGAGGCCGGGATCTCCATTATTTCGGACGTACACCGCCACATACATCA
>DATFLS010000026.1:0-6430 GCA_035267465.1 bacterium | reverse complement strand
TACGTAAAAATCGCAGTCCATTTTCTGGACATCCGAAGGCATATGCGCTGCACCCTGCGCCCCGTCCACCAACACCTTCGCCCCGGCCTGGTGAGCCAGCATTGAGATCTCTTGAATCGGATTCAGGGTTCCGAGGACATTCGACATCTGCGTGACAGCCACCAGCTTGGTTTTCTCGCTCAGCACACTCCGGAATTGCTCCAGATCCAGGTGTCCGCTGTCGGTGATTTCGATGCCACGGATAGTTACGCCGGTATCCCGGGCAATGAGGTGCCAGGGCACAATATTACTGTGGTGCTCCATATAGGAGACCAGGATTTCGTCCCCCGGCTCCAGGAATTTCCGGCCCCAGGCATTCGCCACCAAATTGACCGACTCGGTGGCCCCCTTCGTAAAGATTACCTGCTGTTCGGACTCGGCGTGAATATACTGCTGGATTTTGCGCCGTGCCCCCTCGTAAGCGTCGGTGGCCTCTTCACTCAGGACATGGATGCCGCGGTGGACGTTTGCATTGGAGTGCCGGTAGTACGCCGAAAGTTTGTCGATAACAATCTGCGGCTTCTGTGAGGTCGCCGCATTATCCAGGTATACCAATGGCTTCCCGGGATGGACCGTCCGGGACAGTATGGGAAAATCCTGGCGGATGCGTTCCACATCCAACGGACTGGAGATTTCTTTTATATCTCCATTTTTACCATAGTGTATAGACAATATTTATTCCTCATAATCCACATATATTTTACCATTCTCAATGCGCGTTTCATAATTGGCGACACCGACCACCGCCGGAAAGGATTGCACCTCCCCGGTGCGAATATCGAACTCGGCGCCGTGCAACGGACATTTTATATTGTCCCCAACGATTTCACCTTCCGCAAGAGATGCTTGTGCATGCGAACACGTATCGTTTATAGCATACACTTCATTATCTATACGGATCAAGGCAATTTTATGGCCATCCTCCATCACAACCTGTGCAGTACCGGATTCATTGAGCTCCTCTGTCGCAATTGTTTCCACCCAGGGCATAACTATACGATCACCTTCGCTCGCAAATACCTATAGCCGAATCTTTTGTTCAATCAACTTGTGAATCATATTCTTGGTATTCTCCGAACCGATATGCTTGATCACATTCTCGAAAAATCCCGAAACAATCACCCGTTCGGCCTGTTTCCGGGATAAACCCCGGCTCATCAGATAGAACATCTGATTATCGTCAATTCGTCCCACCGTGGCCCCGTGAGAGGCTTTCACATCATCCGATTCGATTTCAAGGACCGGAATCGAATCCGCCCGGGCACCTCTGGCCAGCAGCAAATTCTTATTTTCCAGGAAAGCCCCGACATCCTGTGCGCCCTTCTCTATCCTAATCAATCCCTGGAAAACCGAACGGCTCTTCCCTTTGAGCGCTCCTTTATAGAAGCTATCCGCATGGGTGTGAGGAGAGTTCAGCTTCAATAGGACTCCCACATCCAGATGTTGGTTTTCATCCAGGAAATACAGCCCCTGGGCGTTGGCTTCCGCCCCCGGTGCATCACAGATACTGTCGATATGGTTTTTCGTGAGTTTTCCGCCGAACGTGGCAATGACCCAGGTGATTTTGGCATCACGCGAAATGTAGGCCCGCTTGTTTGACAGGTCATAGACATTTTCGCTCCAGTTCTGGAGCGCGGTGAAGTTTAACCGGGCGCTGTCGTTCAGGAAGATTTCGGTGATACCACTGTTGAGCGTTTTGTATTCCTCATTCTCGGATTGATAGACTTCCACGAATTCGGCGGAAGCGTTTTCATCCAGCACAATCAGGTTATGCTGGAAAATCGCCAGGTCCGGCGCATTCACATTAAAGAAAGCCCGCACCGGAATTTGCACCTCCACATTCCGTGGTACGTAGAGAAATGCGCCTCCACTCCAGAACGCGCCGTTCAGGGCGGCGAATTTACTGTACCGGGGACTCATAACCTTCGTAAACAAGTATTCTTTCACCAGATCAGGATGTTTCTCAATCGCCTCTTCCAGCCCCATGAAGATCACACCCTGTTCCTGCAGTTCTTCAGAGAGCTGGGTCAGCTGGACATTGGAATCTCCCTGCACCAGATAGCCACCGTCCGCTCCGGCATGATCTATCAAAGATTTCGTTGCATCGGGCAGTTGCTCAACACTGTCAAGGGCATGCCCGTTGGGTTTGACAAACGGACGAAACTGTTCGAAGTCGATGACCGAGATATCTGTCCGGCGCCATTCTTCATCTTTTTGCGTAGGCATCGGAATATCACCCCATGCATCCCACGCCTGTTGCCGGCGCTCCCGAACCCATTCCGGTTCATTCTTTGATTCGGACAGCTGCATCATATATTCTTTGGTAAATCCGAAACCATTATTACCTGCCATGGTACTCCTCGTTGTTATGTCACTGTTCTTATTACTACTTCACAGGAAAAGGAGCTGCCCGGTACACGGGGGCTCCCTCCGCTCGTTGCACTGTAAATTGCCGTTGGCACGCTGAGCAGATTATCCGACCGAGCCTTCCATCTGCAGATCAACCAACCGGTTGAACTCCACGGCATATTCCATGGGCAGCGTCCGTTCGAATTCATCCAGGAACCCATGGACGATCATACTGGCAGCCTGTTCTTCAGTTAAGCCGCGGCTCATGAGGTAGAACAGCTGTTCCTCTCCAATCTTGGATACGGTCGCCTCGTGCTCAATCTGAGCCGTATCCTCTTCGATCTCCATGTACGGATAGGTATCGGTTTGTGCCCGGGGCCCCATCATCAGGGCATCGCACTCGATCTTCGACTTGCAGTTCTCCATGCCGGGATAGACTTTCACCAATCCCCGGTAGGAGGTTCGGCCACCATCGAAACTGATGCTCTTGGCAGTGATCTTTGAAGACGTATTCGGAGCGGCGTGGATAACTTTCCCGCCCGTATCCTGATGCTGGCCGTCCTTTGCGGTCGCAATTGACAGAATCTCGCCGTGCGCTCTTTCGCCCACCAGATAGACCGACGGGTACTTCATGGTCAATTTGCTGCCGCCGTTGTAATCGATCCACTCCACTCTGGCATTTTTCTCAGCCTTGCTGCGCTTGGTCACCAGATTGTACACTGAGCTGTACCAGTTCTGCAGCGTGGTATACCGGAGCGTCGCGTTCTCATGGGCAAATAATTCGACCACTGCGGAATGCAGGGCATTGGTAGAGTAGGAGGGGCTGGTGCACCCTTCTATGTAATGAACCTCGGCGCCTTCATCCACCACGATGAGCGTCCGCTCAAACTGGCCTGCATTCTCTGCGTTGATCCGAAAATAGGCCTGGAGCGGTAATCCGACTTTCACTCCCGGTGGCACATAAATGAAACTGCCGCCGGACCAGACCGCCGTATTCAGAGAAGCAAATTTGTTATCAGACGGGGGAATCAGCTTGCCGAAATACTTCTTCACGATATCAGGATGCCGTTTCAGTCCGGTATCCATATCATAGAAAAGGACACCCTTCTTCTGCCAAGAATCCTTCAGCTTGCTGTACACCGATTCCGAATCGAACTGGTTCGAAACCCCGGCCAGGAATTTCTGTTCAGCCTCCGGAATCCCGATGCGCTCGAAGGTATCTTTCAGATCTTCGGGCACATCATCCCAGCTCTGGCCGTCATTTTTCTGATAATCCGGCTGGAGGTAATAGATGATTTCATTGAAATCGATCTCGGAGAGATCTCCACCCCAGGTCGGCATGGGTTTCTTCATAAACTCCCGGAATCCGTCCAACCGTTTTTCCAGCATCCATTCCGGTTCCTCTTTCCTGCGCGAAATATCAACAATCAATTCCTCGCGCAAGCCGGGTGGGGCCTTGAAGCGATACTTATGCTCGCTGTGCCAGCCGTATTCGTATTCTTTCTGAGCTGTGCTCGGGGTTGCTATTGTCATATTAATCCATCCTTACGGTTTGAATATTGTCATTTTCGATTCTCACTCATTGCTCAAGGCCTGCTTTTTCCCGAATCCAGCTGTATCCTTTCTCTTCCAGCTTTTCCGCCAGCGAGTAGCCGCCGCTGTCCACAATACGGCCCTGGAGCATCACATATACGTAATCCGGTTCCAGATACTTTAAAATGCGCTGATAGTGGGTAATCACCACCACGCCCATTTCCGGGTTTTTCATCTGATTCACCGAATGGGCTACCACCTGCAACGCATCGATATCCAACCCGGAATCTGTCTCATCAAGAATAGCTAACTTAGGTTCCATCACCGCCAGCTGGAGCATTTCACTGCGCTTTTTTTCGCCCCCGGAAAATCCCTCATTCAGATAGCGGGTGGCGAACGATTCATCCATCCCCAGCTGCTGCATTTTCTTTCTGAGCATTTTGTTAAATTTACCTACCGATACGGAATCGTTCTTCACGGCATTATACGAATCCCGGAGAAATTTATCCATACTGACCCCCGGAATCTCGCTGGGATATTGGAAGGCCAGGAACATGCCCAGCCGGGCCCGCTCATCCGGATCCAAATCGTTCATTAATTCGCCGCGGAACCACATTTCGCCCTCGGTCAGCTCGTAGTTGGGATTCCCCATCAGGATGTTTGCCAGGGTGCTCTTCCCGGATCCGTTGGGCCCCATAATGGCGTGGATCTCCCCCCCATTGACAGAGAGGTTGATTCCCTTGAGTATCTCCAGGTGCTCAACCCCGCCTTTGAGATTCTTTATTTCCAACATCGGTTTGTTGCCGTTCGCCGTCATAAATTCTCTCTCCTTTTTGTTTACAAATCTGCCAAGCTAATAGTTTTAAAATAGTTGGTCAAGTTTCGTTGAATAGTAAGTATGGGTGATTGAATATTGCAGTAATCCTCCAGAGAACACTGGGCACCCCCATCAGTGATACATTCGACCACGGAAACCGGCCCTTCGATGGCATTGACCACTTCATTAAGGCTGATTTCCCGAGGCGGTTTCGCCAGGGCATATCCGCCGGTGACTCCCTGAAATGAATTAATTAATCCTTTTCTCGCCAGCTGCTGAAGTACTTTCCCCAAAATCCCCCTGGGGATATTATACGTTTTGGCAATCTCGCTGGCGCTCACCATGCCCTCTCCGTCCTTCTCCTGCTGCGAGATGATATGCTTTATGGCGATGATTCCATATTCCGTTTTCTTTGTCAGCCGCAACATAAATCTTGCTCTCTCACGTTTCAATATACGACCATTTCAATCGCAATCAATATAAGACCATTCCGGTCGTATTTCAACTGGGATTTTAATTCTTTTCACGGCATTATGTTCCCTCCTGACATTCTTTATCAATTCTTTTATTTTATAATCACATTTTGGGTGGATATATTAATGGGACGCCGGGTATTATTTTGTAAAATCCATCAATACCTGGTGAAAGATCAATTAATTATGAGGAGAAAATAATGGCTGACAAACACACAGGAGATGAAGAGGAACGGGCGACCGAAGCGTACGACCATATTCTGGACAATCTCCGGGGCATACTGAGCAGTACCTCCGAGCTCACCCGGCAGGAGTTTGACCGCGCATTACGTTCTGCAGGATCTTCATTGGATGAAGCCTCCGAGTTCACGCGGCAGGAAATAGACCGTGCGATCAAGGCGGTGCGCAAAGACTGGCAAAATCTGATGCAGGCTGCCGATAAACAGAAAGACACCTTCCTGCAATCCGAAAGCTTTCGGCAGGTGGCGAATACCAGTCTGGAATTTCTGGGGCGGCTGTCCAAATCGATTAAAGATTTCGCCAATGTGGTGGACGAAAAAGTTGATGAGCAGCTCACCTATCACACCGGAGAAGTGGCGGGTCCGGGCAAATTTGTCTGCACCGAGTGCGGAAAGGCGATGAATTTCAAAAAGAGCGGCCGGATTCCTCCCTGCAGCAGCTGCAAGAATACGTCTTTCAGGCGCGAGTTCGCAGCATAAATCCTCCCCGTTCTGACTTACTCCGGGTGATGTTGCCTGCGGACAGTTGCTGAGATTACTTTCCCAGCTGCCGGACAAAAAGAATGCTTCCCGGGAATGGAGTCAGCGGAGGGGTTCGCACATCAAATCTCTTGTGTGATGAAACTTCGTCCCATATATTCAACTGGAGTGTTCATCTTGTAAGGAATTACCATGTCTTTTCGACGAATAATCATATCTCTGTTCCTCACTGCCGCTGCGGTCTCTGTCGCCACTTCAGTTGGTTCTGCGCAACAGCGGATTCATAATATCGCGGTGGAGGGAGTGATCAGTCCCGTCACTGCTGATTACATCGATTATGAGCTGCGCCGTGCTGCAGAGGAGGGGGCGGAGGTGCTGGTTATCCGGCTGGACACTCCCGGCGGACTGATGCAGGCCATGCGTGCAATTATCAAGATCGAGCTGGGCGCCCAAATTCCTGTGGTCATGTACGTTGCCCCCAGCGGCGCTCAATGTGCATC
>DATFLS010000025.1:0-2648 GCA_035267465.1 bacterium | reverse complement strand
GTTCGAAGTGGCCTGGTGTGTGATGTTGTATACCGCAGTTCTGGCACTGGAGTTTAGTCCCGTGGTATTTGAAAAGTTCCGGCTGGAGAAACCCCTGAAGATTATTAAACGAATTACGATTCCGCTGGTAATTCTGGGAGTGATTCTGTCGACACTTCACCAGTCATCGCTGGGTTCCCTGTTTCTTATTGCGCCGCAGAATCTTCATCCTCTGTGGTATAGCCCGTTATTGCCGGTGTACTTCTTTATCTCCGCAGTAATGGTTGGATTTGCTATGGTGATATTCGAGGCGAATCTGAGCAGTCGGGCTTTTAACACGCCACTGGAAAAACCGCTGTTGATGGAGCTGGCGCGTGCGGCGGCATTCATAATGATGCTGTATCTGGTGTTACGGGTCATTGATTTTGGCCGACGGGATGTGTGGGCCTATCTTGTACAACCCACGTATGAGACATTGATGTTCTGGCTGGAAATTGGCGGCGGCGTGATTCTTCCCATGATAGTGCTCTCGATACCGAAGTTTCGGCGGAATCGAACCGCCCTGTTCTGGAGCGTCGCAATGGTGGTGGTAGGATTTGTGATGAATCGAATGAATGTCACAATTACCGGATTCCAGCGAACGGCAGGCGAATTCTATTATCCGTCGTTTTACGAGGTGGCTGTTACCCTGATGCTCGTGGCCCTGGGTTTTGCCGCGTTCCGGTTCGTTGCGAAATACTTCCCGATCTTTGAAGAAACACAGCCCTTACCGGCGGCCGCCAGAAAACAGGTGAAAGTGACGGTGAAACCCAAAGCGGCCTTCCTGGAGTCGCAATAAGCTGAACTATATAAACCCATAATCAGAGGGATAGACGACGTGAACGGTCAGAAGCAGAACGCCGAACAGAGTGGCCAGGGAACGCTGCCATGTATCTGGATGATGGCGGGGGTGCTCAGTTACAAACTTTGTGATCGCGAGTATAACTGCGATCAATGTGAACTGCACAGGGTACTGAAAAGCGGCGCCACGTATTCGCTCCCGAGCGAACAGGTCGCTCCTTTGTTTTCATCCCCTGAAGAACAATCTGAAGCGGGAGGGATAGTCGAAGAACACGTGAATAACTGGCTGTCTCAGATCATAGCCGGCAGTAAAATATATCTGGATCGATGCTATAGCCCTTCCCACTTCTGGATGTATCCGGAAGAGGAGAACGTTGTAGTTGGTATCGATACCAACATGCTGAAAATTCTCCATCCCATTTCAGAGATGATTCCTCCGGAGCCGCATCACCAGTTTAAGCGGCATCAATACTGTGGATTGATTGTCCGGGATGACTTAACCATTCCCCTGCATGCGCCCTTCAGCGGTGAGGTGGTTGCAGTGAATGAGTCGTATGTCAGCCATCTGCAGCAGGAATATCCCTCCGACGATCACTGGATATTCAAAATGCATCCGGCGGAGAAAGTCCAGACCATTGATGATATCTGCCAGGGCGAAGACATGTTGCGCTGGTATGTGCGGAAAATACATCTCATCAAGGGATACCTCCGTGAGATGCTTTCGCGGACAGCAATCGGTGAACTGGGAGTAACCATGGCAGACGGGGGAGAGACCGAACTGAACCTGGAGCATATTCTCGGGAAGAAAGCCTATAAAAATCTCGTGAAAGAGATTTTCGCACTCAGATAAGTCTCGCTGTTCAATCCATAATCATAATACGTTCCGCACCGGTGGTCGGGTATCATTGAGACCACCGGTGTGTGTGAATACTGGGAATAGGAATTATTCTGTTTCTCCACATATCACTTCCCTTCAATGCTTTTAAACCTTCAACGAAGCCCGTGAATTTATTTTCACCAAAATGGTGAAATTGTCATCTCTTGCGGTTTTTCTAATTATCGGTATCGATGGTGTCGCATAGAATTTAAAAATTACAGAGATGCTGGAAGCTCCAGGCGAAGTGTTCAGCGTCCCCGGTGAATGGTGCTCAAACGACCCATGAGTCCACTTTCTCATTGTACCGGGTATCCCAAGTTTTTTAGTTATCTATTTCTGAAATACCTTTCAAATCAAGGGTTTTCGAGGTACCTGATCCTGAAATAATCGGTTCTTTTTTATATAACTAAGCGCCATTACACCTCAAGAAAGAATCCGATTCATCCCAAAATCATAGACAAAACATATGCAATTCGTTTGCCCAACAGATCAGTGCTCACTTGCCAAAACCAGAACGTCCAGTCTAACTGAGCTGATCATTGGGACCTTGAAGGTAAGTTAATCGATTTGCCGCCAGATTGCCTTTGCTATGCGGGATTGCTTTGCCTTGATAGAACCAGCAGCATGCTTATGGCGGCCCCTGCTGTTTGCCGGGATGGGACATCGATTCCAGCCAGTCAGGAACCGTAATTTTGACCGAGAGCTTCTTAGATTCTACTGTTATATAGTAGAGGTCGTGTCGCATTGATTCTTTACAGGGCATACCATTCGGATGTTGAATCTTGCCACAATGGCTTGGTACAGCCCGCTATGGTAACTCCAATTCACAGGGTTCATAGAAAAATCGAGGTGATGTTAGTTTGACCGGGCTGGTAATTTCCAATAGTTGGAAATCGTTGAGAGAGATTCATGCGGCTGCCTGGATGGTTTCATTCGTTTCTTTGTTGGCTTG
>DATFLS010000024.1:0-9061 GCA_035267465.1 bacterium | reverse complement strand
GATTCACGTTATGCGTGTTCGTCGCGTTGCCATAAAAGAGGGTGTGGGCTATCGCCGATGCTCCCGTAACGTTCTTGGCTCCGATACGGCTGGAATGTGCGATAATGGTGTTCACTATTGCCACCCGTCCCCCTCCGGTCACACCGTGATTGTTGCCGGCGATGGTATTGTTCACGATGACGAGTGGTTCGTCTATGGCGTCGCCTTCGTACGATTCGGTGGTATTCGAGTCACCCATGACGCCGATGCCTGCCATCGCATTGTTTGCGATGACGTTGTCTTCCACGCGAAACGAACGCGGTGTGGGCGTCTCGTAGTCGATTATCTGGATACCGTCCTCGCCGTTCCCAGCGATCCAGTTTTCAGCGATGATGGTGTGCAGAGAATCGCCTTCATACGGGTGCAGACGGATCTCGATGCCGTCGTCCTCGTTGTCTGCGAGCACATTACGCCGAATCGTGGCAGCGGTAGGTCCGTCGATATCGATGGCATCATCCCGGTTTTCAACAAACCGGCACTGCTCCACCACTCCCCCGCCGCCTTCGTAATCGATGCCATCTGTGGTACTGGTGACCAGACAGTGAATGAGCGTGAACGGCCGCTCTGCGGTGATCCCGTCGTCGGCATTGCGGATGGTGAACCCGGTCAGGGTCACCGGCCCGCCTGCCGGTCCGATGCGAACGGCGTAATCGGCACCGCCGCCGTCCAGTATGGTTCGTTCAATCACCGAACTGTTCTGCGAGTGCACATACTCCGACGCCAGCACGATACTTTTGGAGTCGATGCGAAGGGATTCTTCATAAATTCCCGGAGCGATGAGAATGGTATCACCGTCGGCGGCTGAGTTGATGGCTTCCTGAACGGTGGCCGCGTCAGACGGCACCCGATGGGTATTGGCAGACGAAGGGGCCTCGCACCCTGCGAGTACCACACAGAGTGTGAGAATCAGAAGCAAAAATCGATACATAGGAATTTCCTTCAGGTATGAAGTAGTAATTGCAGTCGGCAGATCGCGCGGGACTTACAGGGGAGTCCCGTCAGGAATCCACAGACCCGGATTAAGTTCTTCGATATGAGGGAATATCTGGGGAATATGTTCTTAACGGTTGTTTAGTGGCACCTCCCCATACTCGTTCATCCCCGTCCCGCCATTCGAGCCGGCATCGTAGACGAAACCATACACATCGCCCTCTTCACCCTGCACCAGTTTTGTGCCTCGTATCCACTGGCCCTGTATCCCATCCACCTCAAGCGTCGGTGGCTGCCAGACGCCCGGCTCGCTGCTGTAGGTGTGGAAGATGCTCCCGGAGTTTTCTTCGATAAATAAGACATGGACGGTGTTTCCGTCAGCGATAGCATCTGCGCCGGTCTGATCGGAGTCCACGGCATTCTGGACGACCATTCGGTCACTCACCCGGACCGGATCGCCGGGAGGACCGTGGTCAACAATGCGCCGCTCCCAGAGCCTGCCCGTTGCCAGCCGGTAAATGACCACCGCCGTGTTTGTCTCCGGGATAAAGACCAGCGGGAGGATGGAGCCCACGTCGTATTCCGTGGTTCCCAGTCCTGTGGCGATTTGCTCCCGGGGCGTGAGTGGGCCATCCTGCCGAATCCGGCGGTACCAGGCGGTGCCATCATCACCGGTGTAAGCGAGGTGGACCACGTCGTTCTCACCCAGCACAACCTGCGGGCCCGACAGATTCGGGGGGACGTCGGAATCGACGACCGTTTCGTCCCCCCAGGTTCCATCGGGTGATCGAATCTTGAAACGGATCTTCGCCGGACCGCCGTACACGCCCACGATACTACCGTCGGACCGAACCACAAGAGAAGCCACCTGTGTCGGCGGCTCCCCTGGTTCGGTAACTAACTCATCGCGGATGTCCCAGCGATCCGGATCAGCCGGATGGTCCGAGGTACGGAACGAGTGATACCAGACCGCATCGGACTGCTGATGCAGCATGTGGATGGTGCCTTGCCGGACATCCGTGGCGAAACCTTCGAGGTCGTCAGCGGCAGGCCGGTTGGCTCCGTCGACTTCCCGCCAGGTCGCCCCCCGGTCGGTTGATTTGACCACCATCAACACGTTATCGGTTTCCGTCGGCTCCATGATGAAGTAGAGGTCACCGTTGGATGCTTCCCAGGGACCGATGCGGCCCGGAGTTTCCACGAAGGTTCCGCCGAGATGGCCCTCCGGTATCGAGAGAGTAACCGCGGGATTGGCGTCGGACCTGATGGGAGCCCCGCCCGCATCAGCCATCCTGAACTCGAAGGTATCGCCCTCCTCATTCGTGACGGGGCCATCGGCAAAGCGGCGGATCACCAGGGGCCACTCCCATTCGCTGTGAGCAGCTTCCCCGGCCCATGCCGGGCTCACGGCTGAAAGGTTTATACCCGACCCGCCGCCAAATGGCGCGCCGGATGCCGCCAGAAGATCCGTGGTCTGTGCGCCGTGTTGGTACGCTCCGACCCTATCGACACTCACCCGTGGCGCCATCTCTTCCGGATACGGAAAATCTGACACCTCCACATTCATCCAGGCCCCGCCGTTGCGCCGGTATTGCAGGCGGAACCGCCGCTCTTCGCTCTCCTTTGTAGTGCTCTCCACCTCGAAGCGGATACGGAACGGCTGATCCGCATTCACGGTCACGTTCCCGTTGAGGGGCCCGGCCCAACCCTGGTCGGCGTCGAGCCGGGCTGTGAAATCGGAGCGCACCCGGTAGGCGGTCTGCTCGTAGGTAGTTAGTTCGGTGCCCTCAGCTGCCTCCTGTTCGGACCTGCTGCATCCTGACAGGAGTAGTACAAGGCTGATTATGAGACTCAGCAGCTGAAATCGTTTCATAGAACAATCCATCCGATCTGCAGTTTCCTTATAACCGGTAAGTCAGACCAAGTTCGAAGGTGCGACCCGTCAGCGTATGATCGCTGGTATGGTGTCTGATACCCTGAAATGACCGATGCGGCTCGTTGGTCAGGTTGCGCCCATAGGCATTTACACTCAATCGCCCGCCCATCAATCTGTACTTGGCGGTCAGATCGAAGGTCTGCCGCACGTCGTCATACTCATCCAGACGCGGATCGTCGGCGACCTCATCCAGGTATTCGCTCTGGTGGTTCATGGCAAACCGCAGTTCAAGCGGGCCAGCCTGATAATAAGGAACCAGGTTATATACCAGATCTGACTGATCAAAGAAGGGCAGATCTTCATTCTCACGACCGGGCACGGTCACACTCGATTCCATAATCGCCAGATTCGATGAGATACCGAGTCCGCTCAGGAAACCAGGCAGAAAGTCCATGATCTTCACGAAGGAAATTTCCACTCCCTGAACAGTCCCCTCGTCCGCATTTCGCCGCTGTCGGATCCGCACTCGATCGAAGAACCGATCATCAAATTCAGGAATACCTTCAATATCATAGGCGATATCCCGGCCATAGACATCCCGGTCAATGAATTCATACTGGTAGATCGGGTCTCTGATGCGTTT
Source organism: bacterium (assembly GCA_035267465.1). Classification (GTDB taxonomy): domain Bacteria; phylum Fidelibacterota; class JAANXI01; order JAANXI01; family JAANXI01; genus DATFLS01. Next base: position 5,573 of record DATFLS010000024.1, on the reverse strand, counting down.
ATAGAACGCTCCCACGGATACCAGTCCGCCTGTGCCCCAGTAATACTCGGCGGAGACGTCAAAATTCATCGCCCGGAAGGGCTCCAGATCCGGATTGCCTTCCTCGATGCTCGCTTGCCAGACACCCGGCTCATCTTCTTCAAACTCAAATTCCTGGAAGGCAGAGAGTTCCTCGTAATCGGGACGCCCGATGGTGTTCGACCACGCTCCGCGAATCTGCAGATCCGGACGAAATCGATAGATCAGATGAAGCGACGGCAGGTAATCGACGTAGCTGTTGGAAGCGCTGGTCTGAGTGATTTGGTACTGATCCAGGGTCGGATCATCTACGAAACGATAGCGATCGGCGGTGGTGCGGGTGGACTCCAGACGCAGTCCACCTGTGGTGGTAAGTCGGCCAAGCCGGATATTCCCCATGAGATAGCCGGCATACACGCCTTCCGAGACGATGGCGTCATTTTCAACTTCTTCCTCAGACGACTCCACCGGATCCAGAGCGAATAAGTCCGCCTCGTCCTGATGTTGCTCCCAGAAATCCAGGAACGCATCGGTATTTCCCGAGATGGGGACACGTGCTGCCTCACTCTGCGCCAGATTTATGGATCCCCCTGCGAACTGAGTCAATGTTAATGGAGTGTCGCCCGCAGCCCAGGGGTTTTCATTCTCGTCGATATCCTTGTCCCGATAGAGGGCCTGTGCGCCGGCTTTCAGGAAGCCGGTGGCGGCGCCAACCTGATAATCCCTTTGAAGATTCGTTTCGAATTGGTAGGTATTTTCGAGGTAATTCTCGAATTCAATATCCATCTCATCGAAAAGGTAATTCTCCGGGTTGCCGACCGCCGCCGGATCGTCGAGATCCATCACAGGCTGGTCGCCGCTGAGGTCGTAGGACATGGAGAAGGCCTGATCATAACCCCACTCAGGCTGCCAGTCCAGCCGATCATGCACCCCCTGTGTGTAGGTCCCCGCCACATCCCATGTGAGACTGTTTCCAAACTCCTGCTCGGCACCCAATGTTAATGCATACAGCTTTTCGTCTATGGTGACATTCGGGATATCCAGTTCTGATTGGAAATTTTCAACCCGGCCCGTATTGGCATCAATGGGTACGATCTCGTCACTATCAAACTGAACCTCGATGTTCTCGTACGACTCATCCCGGTAGGAGTAATGCAGCCGTGAGTATAGGGAAGTACGGTCGGTCGGCCGGTAATCCAGGTTGAGATTCCCCGAGTAGCGCCACCGGTCATTGGCTTCCACATCCATCTCGTATTCTTCCGGAACAATAATATCGCTGACATTGATCCAATCATTCGGGCGATAGGTTGCGGTTTTGTAATTGCGGCGGGAGACCAATCCCGAGAGGACCACCCCCCATTCGTTGTTTGCGCCAAATTTGGTTCCGGTCGTTAAGCTGCTCCGGAAGGGGAATCGGTTGGCGCCGAAGTCAGAGGTGAGCTGATGCTGTAGTCCGTTAAAGGAAGCAGACAGGAATCGGTCCTCCCTGTCGAACGCCGTCAATGTACTGATATCGACCGTGCCGCCAAGCGCGTTGCCTTCCATGTCTGGAGTGACAGCCTTGACCACTTTAATTTCCGACACCATTTCCGAAGGCACCAGGTCGAGCGCGGTGGCCCGGCTGCCCGCTGCGGAGGCCATGGTCTGACCGTTGAACTGAACGTTACTCCGATTGGGCGATGTTCCCCGGATCGACACGTAGCGTCCCTCACCCCGATCGGTTCGGATGGTCACTCCGGAGATTCGCTGGGCCGACTCGGCCACGTTCAGGTCGGGCAGTTTTCCCATCTCATCGGCCGAGATGACATCGACGATATTCATCGCCTCCCGCTTCTCATTGACGGACAACACCTGGCCCCTTCGCAGTCCGGTTACCAGGACCTCACCCCCGGTGAGAGTCGTGCTCTGTAAACTGAAGTTCTGGGTCACCCTTTCACCAGCCCGAACGGTGACGGTTGCCCGGTCTTCCTGGTATCCCATGTATGTTACGACCAGCGTGTGTTGCCCGACCGGCACTCTGACCTCGTACTCGCCGTCCTGATCGGTGGCCGTACCCATATCCGTCCCTTCCACGACCAGATTCGCACCTGCCAGGGGCTCCCCCGATTCGGCACTGGTTATCCGTCCGGACACTCTTCCCGTCTGGGCAAGGGCGCTCGATGCCGCGAAGAAAATGAGTAAAGTAACCAGGATCCCCAGGTTGAGCCTCACATCCCGCCGGCCTGCAAAACCTCCCCGGATGCGTGTACCACCGCATGGGTTGATAAATACCTGATAAATGTGAACAAAGAAATTCATATCCTCCTCCTGTTTAATTGAACAAGATGCTTCGATATTGTGCTACGGAAAACATCCCGCTTTTTCCTGAATAATCGAACCCCTCAGTAAAAACGGCTTCTATGTGTTAAACATTCAAACATAGTTCGCTTCACCTCCCTTCGGTTGATTGGTATAATGACCTGTTTATTACCATGTGAATCGGTTATTCCCTGTTCTGTCTTATACTGTATATAAAGCCATGATCCAAGAGATACAGCCAGCGATAAGCCGCTTCTCGATAGCAATCGCGTCAACTGTGATGGATACATCGATCAGGCCTATGTTCAACTTGTATGTACAAGTTCAGGTATATCACCTATTTAAACCGGTCTCTCTTCCACTATCGGTTACCGGACTAATCTCTGCTGTCATCTGGGAAAAAATATGGATTCTGCCACAGACAAGGACTTCCCGGTCCTTTCCCTTACTCTAATGCCCTCCACCATCTCCGCTGTTGATTATCCCTGCAACAGCAGAATAAGATATCTCACCTGGTGTCGAGATCACGTCAAACAGTCTATCGCTGGTTCCCTACACTGATTCGATGACTAAACCGTGGATTTTCAGGATGTCAATTCAACGAGCACCAAGATGCTTTGGTTAACGGTTCGGGTTTAACCAAGTTCTTTGCTCTTTTCTAACAAGATGCCGACCAATGTGCCGAATTCGGCCCTTACACCGAATCCTCAACATCTTCCTAAATTACTTCCGTTTAATCTAAGGTAGATTTATAACTGATTATTTATGTGCTATTCGGGATTGGAGATAAGGTAATTAATCACGCAGGGCATGGCAAGTACTTTTTGAAGGAGAGGTAACAATGGGGATACGGAGACCGGACCACCCGTCAACTCCCCCGAAATATGGCCACGGATTAACACAGATGAAAAAACCGTGAGAAGTGAGAAGTGAAAAGTGAGAAGCAAACGTTGGGTGACTGTGGGCCGATGCGATAGATGGGAGGAGTCTGTACGAGAGTCGGGTAGAAGAAAGATGTCAGTGGTCAATTGTCAACCGTCAATGGTCAGGTGACCGGTTGGGGTGTGGAAGGGCCAGCCACGGCGGGGCTGGCTGTTACCGCAGCAATCGCTTCTCTGCCCGCCTGCTCCTCCGGCGGAGACTCTTCGGGTCGGAGGAGCAGGGACAATCAATCGCATCGGGCCTTTCGTTAAACACTATATCGGCTGCCAGCCGTTCTCGAGGGTGAGCCGCAGAATCATGTGGGGATCGTTCAGAACGACGTAAATAGCCCCATCCGGTCCCGCCACCGCTTCCCGGACGCGCCCGGCATCTTTGAGGATGACCTCCTGGTGGATCACCCGGTCGCCGACGATATTCAGCAGCCGGACTTCTTCGTATGCCAGCGCGCTCACCAGCAAATAATTTTTCCAGTAGGAAAACAGATCGCCGTCATAAAAATCAGTGCCGCAGACGGCAATGGAAGGCCGCCAGTAGAGGTTCGGCTGTTCCATGCCTTCCTTGTGACGGTCCGGAGTGAGGACGGTGCCGTTGTAATTAATCCCGTAGGTGATGTCCGGCCAGCCGTAATTGTAACCGGGTGTAAGCAGATTCAGCTCATCGCCGCCCCGGGGCGCGTGTTCGGCATCCCATATCCGGCCGGTCACCGGGTGGACGGCAAGCCCCTGGGGATTGCGGTGCCCGTAAGTGAATACAGACGGCATAGCGCCTTCGACATTCACAAACGGGTTGTCTTCAGGAATGGAACCGTCCCGGTGAATTCTGTGAACCTTGCCGTTGGGACGGCTCAGATCCTGGGCGTGCTGGCGTCCTCCCCGGTCGCCGATGGAAAAATAGAGATAACCGTCTTTATCGAACACGATACGGCTGCCGTAATGGTGCCGGGTGGTGCGGTACATGTCGTGCGGCGCTTCAAAGAGTACCTGTTGATCCACCCAGGTGTTATCGCGGATTCTCCCCCGAACGATCCGGGTCATGGCCGGCGCCCGGCCGCCACCCTCGGACCGGAGAGCATGGCTGTAGGAAAGGTACACCCAGCCGTTGGTTTTGTAGTCCGGGTCAATAGCCACGTCCATCAACCCGCCCTGTCCGGCGTGCAGCACTTCCGGTGTTCCCGCCACCGGGTCGGGAAGCAGCCGGCCGCTTTCCACCACCCGCAGCCCTCCCGGCCGTTCGGTCACCAGCGCTGTGGTCTCGTCAATGAAGTCAATGGCCCAGGGGATTTCAAGACCGTGGACGAAGACTTCCGCATTGATCTTATAATCCAGGGTCCGGAGTGATTCCGGAGCCGGCGCCGCGGACTCTGCACCCCCTTCAGCCTGCCCGATAAATTCAATCATCTGATTCACCTGCTCGTCGCTTAACATGGCGGCGAACCCGGGCATGCCGTTTTCGGGTAAACCGTTCTTTATAATCCCGGCCATTTCGGCAGGTCCATCAATGAATTCCCACTCCCCGTCGATGAGGCTCGACCCGTTTCCGCCCTTCAAATCTTTCCCGTGGCAGGTCGCGCAGTATTGATAATAATCTTCCGCCCCCGGATGAGTCTCCTGCCCGGTGATTGCAAGGACCAGTATGAATGTGCCGAAGATTAGCCCTGACAATATATAATACGTTCGACCGGATGTGTTGTTTTTCATTGTATTCTGTCTCTCCTCTGTGAAAAGATATTATCCCTGGAAATGGTTCAGATTACCGAATCCCCTGATTCGCCGGGAAAGTATACCACTGCTTTTAGGTCAATTTCAAGGAGATCCTGGTGACGACCGGCCCAATACCTTCCCCCAAATAGCACATGGATAAACACAGAAAACCACGATTTACACAGATAAAAACCAAAATAGTGAGAAGGGAAAGAAAGGCAAACGGCAAAAGGCAGAGGGCAAACGCATGTGTTTGTGTGACTGTGGAGCAAGGCGAAGGATGGGAGGAATCTCGACTGGAGTCGGGTATAAGAAATATGTTCGTGGTCAATTGTCAGCCGTCAATTGTCAGTGGTTGACAGGATTGGGATGGGAGGAAGGGCACGCCCCGGACTGGTTGTCTGTTCCAGCAGCGTTTGGAGGAAAGCCTTTGCCGGTTCTTCGCTTCATCATGAATTCTTGTGGCGGAGATTGTTTCTCTTCCGGGTTCGGTGAATTAAGGAGTCCCCGGAACCGATGATCAGGCATCCTCTCCGGATGCGAATTTTGTATCCAGAATTGCGGTGATGGTGTTATACAGAAAGAGCAGGATCGCCGCCGCATTGATCATTCCGC
>DATFLS010000023.1:0-5067 GCA_035267465.1 bacterium | reverse complement strand
CAGTCAAACCGGCATTCAGGTCATTGGCCACGAACCAGATGGTCTGATCCGCACCAGGGTATCCGGGGATATCCTCTATATGCGTTGTATCCCCGGCAGCGTCGGTCACCAGTTCACCCAGCACACCGTTTCCATTGGGGTCGGGTTCGTAAGCACCGCTACCATCACGATCAGCAAACGGTGCGCCTTTATCAGCCGGCCAATCCATCCAGTCAGTTCTGTACTGAGCGCGAGTATCGGCTATATCCGCATCTGAAACGTTCCCGGTACTGGTGGTTTGGAGTTCTGCGGCATCCTGGGCCAGATCGGCGGTGGCAAAATCTACCCGGATTCGCCAGATACGTACGTCCGCAGCATTCGGGTCTTCGGCCTTGCCTTTCTTTGTAATCCTTCCCGACTGAAGTCCTGTAGGATAGGTAGTGCCACCCACTCGAAGGGGTTGTGTTCCTCCTGGCTTCACATAACCTCCCCATACCAGCCCATCAGTAAAAATCACGCCGGCTCCCACACCTCTCGGAAAGTACACGCCTGAAGCATTGGTATTGGGATCATGAGCGGAAATTCCATTGGATCGTATCCAGTATGCGACCTTGTTGATATTCAACAGTGTAGCATTGGGTTGCCCCATGGTTTTGCGCAGCTGCATCTGCTCCTGCCGGGCGAACTCGTCATTCGCCGCGAAAATCAACCAGGGGACCATCAATAGTAATATAAGGAGTATTGATTGTATGTTTTTCAATTTCATAGAATTCTTTCCTCCGTCTTTCGCTTCAAACATCTGTTGCCGCATCATCTATAGGAACTCGATTAATACTCGATGGATACACCAAACCGGATCTGACGCGGTGTTCCCCACAGATCATCGCCGCGCATTCCGATAAGTGGATCCAGATAATGCATGCGGTTCTGGAGGTTGGCCGCCCGGTACAGGGCGACATATCCGGCCCCGCCGGCGCTTTCGATAATCGAACCGCTCAGGTCGGGATTTTCCAGAAAGCCATCGGTTTCAGCATTGCCCGTGCGGGGATACACATTGAGCACGTTCTTGCGGTTGAACAGATTCTGAACATAGACATAGAAATTCATATCCACAGGACCAACCGCCACTGTCTTATCCACCCGTAGGTTTGTGGTGAACACCCACGGGGTTTCCGATGACCCGATCGGCTCCAGCGGGCGTCTGTTCCGGGCATCAGTATCCGAAAGGATGGCGCCCTGATAGGCATCATTCTGTCCGATTCCACCGGTGCTGAGCGTAAACGGATGGCCACTCTTGAAGTCAAACAACACGTTGATTCCCAAACGAGAAAGAATGGGACCGCCATCGTTCACACCCCAGCGATAGTCAAGGTTCACCGATCCTTTGTGGGTTGGCGAGAAATAGAGCGGAGTGATGACTGTAATCTGGTTCGTCGCCTGATCCAGGGAAGCGCTGGCCTGATTGACATACGAACCAGTACCCTTGGCCTGAGAAAATGTATAGTTAATAAATCCCCGGATCCGGTTAATTCGCCGCAGGGTTACTCGGAATTCCAGTCCCCGGGTAGTAGCAAAATCGCCGTTGACATAGCGATCATATGCAGCAGCATCTGTTCCGGGTTCCGGGAAAATTCGCCTTACCTGAATTTGATCCTTTATATCCTTATAAAACAGGGTAGCATCAAAGGAGGCGTAGTTCGAGAATTGCTGGGAGAATCCGATTTCATACTGGGTGGTTTGCTCGGGTTTAAAACCGTAGCCCACGGGATTAGTATAGAAAAAGCCTCCGCTGAAGATCTGCGCACTGAGTGATGAACCGGCATACGAGAGATTCATGCGCGGCATCTGGACGAACCTGCCATACTGGAGGTGAAATACCGTCCGGTTGGTCACCGGGAATCCGAATCCCAGCCGCGGGGAGAAATGCTCCCGGACCGGCACTTCTTCCCACTCGCCCGGATTGATGGTCACTTCATTGGGATCGAAACCCGGGTCATGTAAATTTCTGGGCTGCCGGGCATCGAGATCGAATCGATCATACCGGACGCCGACATTAAATACCAGCTGTTCGATCTCGTATTTATCATTGATATATGCCGCAGCTACTGTCGGCTTTCTCGGGCGATCGACCCCGGAATCCGTCTCGTTGCCAAACACATCATAACCGTAATTATCGGGACTGGCTGTCGTCCGCATCAATTTGGCAAATTCTCCATCCTCGGACATATCATCCATCAGAGATGGTTCCTGATACAGTCGGGTCATGATAGAACCGGTGGTAATGCCGCCCAGGCTGCTGAAGTTCCGCAACAGATACCGCCTGAGATCACCGCCGAACCGCAGGTCATGATTCCCAATCTGGGAGGCCGCCTTAAAGCTGCCTCCGATATACTGGCGGTCAAACTTGCTAAACGAGATGAGATTATTACCGTTAGGGTAAAAAGGGAGCTGACCCGGCCGGTTAAATGGAAACGAATAAATATCATATTCATAGGGATCATTCGTTGCATTGTTGAAGGTCACCCCATGCCGCTGGTTTGCCAGACTGTCTGAATACAGCCAGAAATTATCCTTAAAGTAGGGATCGTAAATCTTCGACTTCTCCCCGTTATAACTGAGGCTGAACTCATAAAAGGTGCTCGGGGAAAGAAAGTGGGTCAATTTCGCGGTCAGCAGGGAATTGCTGTATTCCCGCATGGGATTCCGGTCGGTATTAAGCATATTAAGGATGGGCATGTCATTATATCGTCTCTTATAGTAAGTATGGGTTCCGGAAAGCCTGAGTTTAAATGGCTGGAGATCGAATGAGAGCACCCCGTTCAGGTTATACTGGTTTCTCCAGGCATTCGGGGTATTGCCGCCTTTCCATTCCAGAGCGTCCACGGTCTCGCCTTTCTTTCCGCCGCGCAGACCGCTGTCCACCAGATGCATAGTATCGCCACTGGCCAAAACTGTTTCGCCGTTGACGAAATTGAATGGTGGAAAGTATCGACGATACACATCACCCAGCCGCTCATTTTCCGCGGCGACGAAAAAGTTCATGTTATTCCCTAACCCGGGTATGGGACCACCGGCTGTGGCCACCAGATCCTGGTATCCATAGGAATAGGTTCCGAGGGTTTTCTCATACAGGGGGGTGAACTGATCTGTTTCCCCGCGCAGGGTGAAATTATAGTTGGACGATCCTTCCCGCAGCACCATCGACACGATCCCGGCGTTGGCTTCACCGTATTCTGCGGTATAGCCGCCCGCCTGGATCTGCATTTCTTCCAGCGCCTCCGGGATCACTTCGGAGGTGCGCTCACCGGTCACGAAACTGCGGACATTGGCGCCTTCCACATAGTAGCCGACCTCATCCTCACGGCTGCCCCGGATGTGGATATTGCCGTCCTGCTCGACTATACCAGGCTGCAGCAATGCGACATTTTCCACACCCCGCACCGGCATCGAGTTCACTTCCTCCGCATCGATAATACGCCGGGCATTCGTGGCGGTCCGCTGGATCAGCGGTCGTTCCGCTACCACCGTCACCTCTTCACCGGCAATACCGGTGGCCTGCAGCTCGAAATTCTGCCTGGTGGTCAGGTCGGCGTTGATACGCAAACCCTGAATAGTAACCCTGGCATAGCCAATAAAGGTGGCCCGGACATTATAAACGCCCGGAGGAATATTCAGGATGGTATATTCACCATCTTCATTGGCAGCAGCACCCATCGACGTATTCGCCAGAATTATATTGGCGCCCGGGAGCGGCTGGCCGGTTTCCGCATCCGTCACGGTTCCCGACAGTTTCCCGTTCTGCGCGAACATCATCCCCGGAATCAGAAATAATAGCAAGAGAACCAAGGGTGTGTATAATTTTTGTGCACTCATGTGCTCCCTCCAATTCATTTACAATATTTATTCGTCATCGACCATGACTTCTATGAAAAATTCCATCCCATCCTGGAAAATGAAGGCGGTATACCGCTTATTCGCTTCCAGGGTGATATCTTCTGAAATCTCCACAGCCATGTCTACATATTCTTCCGCGTCCGGATCGAATACGTTTGCCTGGGAGGTGATATACAGCGTCCTGCTCCCGACATTCTCAAATTTCTCATAGCCGGAGGAACCCGTGAATCCCAGGGTATCCACAACGGTGGTATCACTACCGGCAACAACGTTCGCAATGGCTGTGACACCGGCTGAAGTCGCATTGATCGCACGTAACAGGGCAAATTCGGCCTCTTCATTGACGTCCACCGGACCGGAGGAGATATAATTATCCGTGTATGAGGAGATCTGGGTACCCGAAGCGGTGGGACTATGCAGCAGGATGGTCGCTTTGCGATCCGAGGGGAAGGTCACCACCAGGGAATCGGAGACGGTATCGCCAGACGTGGTATTCGTTTCGATATCGTAAACCCACGTCACGGTGCTATCACTGTAGGACACTATATCCGCAAATCCATCCGGGGGTTCTCCGAAAAATCCACCGGTATCCTGAACCGCCAGTGTAATAAACGTGGTATCCCTCTTAATGATCTCTCTGTAGGTATTCTCGTCACTCAAGGCCTGCAGGTGCACCGTGTGCTGGCCAACCGGCCATCCTTCCATATATCCGCTGGCCCCCATGAAGGGCACTGCACTCACAGAAGGATCTCCTTCATCAACCATTATATCAATGGCAGCTACTAACGAGGAATCCTCGTGCAAAACCCGATCCTGTATCCGCATTCCTTGAGCTCCAGGCGTGGCATAGGTCGTTGTGCCGGAGGTGGTGTCCGACTTGGAATAAGTGGAATCTGTGATAAAAATGTAATCTTGCCAGGTTGAATCGACCAGGGTATCGCCGGTTACCGTGTTAATAACAATTGAATCCTGCTCGATGGAATCAACAAGAATATGATTCGCCGCAAAATGCGCTGTCGTGTCAGACGGAGTTGCTGTGGTATCACGCAAATAATTAAAGATCGAATCAACTTTACTGATGACAGTAATACTGGTATCCGCCGTCCAGAGTACCTGGGTGGTATCAACAGCTTTGAGATCGGTTTCCAGCACCGACAAGGCATTAACAAAACGAACCTGGTTGTCCTGCAGATG
>DATFLS010000022.1:0-5114 GCA_035267465.1 bacterium | reverse complement strand
GCTGATCCTGGTGGGCTACTCGAGTTACACCATGCTGTACATCCGGGCGAACCAGGACCCGGCCATCAACGAGAACGACCCGTCCACCCCGGCCCGGTTCGTGTCCTACCTGGAACGCGAACAGTATGGCTCCCACTCCATCCTGGATCGCCGGAGCGTCTGGATGGAGTCCAGACAGGATCCGAATGCGTATAAGGCTGATCAGGTCAACTCTCCCCTGGAATTTCTCTGGGAATACCAGATCAAGTATATGTACCTCCGGTACTTCGGATGGCAATTTTTAGGGAAAACCGACTTCTTCAACCCGCAACATAATGAGATGGTGGATGTCGCGCAGTTCTGGTTCCTGCCGTTCCTGCTGGGCCTGTTCGGGATGATTTATCATTTCCAGCGTGACAACCGGCGGGCGCTGATTCTACTGACCTTACTTTTGATGACCGGACTGGCGGTGATCGGCTACCTGAACCAGCCGGATCCCCAGCCCCGGGAGCGGGATTACAGTTACGTGGGCTCCTTCATGGCGTTCTCCCTGTGGATCGGGCTGGGCGCCAGCGGGCTGCTGGAACTGGTGCAGGAGGCTCTGGAGAAACGCAAACAGCGGTTGACTAACTGGATTTCGTACGGCCTCATCGGGCTGCTAACACTGGCGGTGCCGGTGCAGATGCTGGCGAAAAACTACCACAGCCACGACCGATCCGGCAATTACGTGGCCTGGGACTACTCGTATAACCTGTTCCAGACGCTCGAACCGAACAGTATTGTCTTCACAAACGGCGATAACGACACTTTTCCCCTCTGGTATTTGCAGGAAGTAGTCGGCGTCCGGAAAGATGTGAAGGTGGTGAACCTGAGCCTGTTGAACACTCACTGGTACATCAAACAGCTCCGGGATTACGAGCCCCGGATTTTGCCGGCCAGTTTACGAGACGAGACCATTAATCAGATGTACCCCATGCAGTTCAAGGCGCAAAATGTGGAAATATCTGTGCCGAAATCGGAACAGAATCCCAGAGGAAATATTCGGTTTCGTCTGGAGCCCACCTACCAGGGGCAGGGAATCCGGGTCCAGGATCTCATGATATTGCGAATCCTCCAGGAGAACCTGGGGGAGCGCCCGGTCTATTTTGCGATTACCGTCTCCCAGAACAATAAGGTCAATCTGGAGGACTTCCTGCGCATGGATGGGCTGGCGCAGCGGGTGATGCCATATAACTTAGAGGATCCCATCGAACCGGACATTATCTCTGATAACTTATTTCACGTATATCAGTATCGGAATCTGGATAACCCGGACGTCTATCTGAATAATGATATCCGAAATCTGCTGCAGAACTATCGCTCCTGCTTTATGCAGCTGGCGATGCATTACTACCAGCGGGGAAATATGGACAGTACCCGGGTGGTCCTGGATCGCATGCATACTGCCGTGCCTGAGGAGATGGTCCCCTTCACTAACCAGGATATCTACCTGCAGATAGGACAACTCTATGCCGAGGCGGGGGAACCGGAAATCTTGCGAACCCGGCTGGATGAAGTCCTGCAGCGGCCGAACATCAATTATCAGCGGAAATTATCATATGGCTGGCTGTACGCCTCCGTTCTGGATGATTATGCAAAAGCCGACAGTATTTTCACCCAAATTTATAATCAGCATCCCAATAACGGGCAGGTGGTCGGCGGATTGCTCCATATCTATGAGAGTCAGAGTCAGTGGCAGAAAGCGTATAACCTGATCAATCGCTGGCTGCAAAACAATCCCGGCGATCAGAGTGCCCGGGAACTGCTGCAAAAATACGAGAGCCGGATCGAGCAATCCGCAGCCGATACCAGCGGGGGGTAACCGAGGAGGTGAGTTGTCAGGAGCGCATCCGACGTTCGGAGGATGCACTCACTGGTGGATGGGGGTGGAACGAGAATCAGGGAGAAACCGTGCAAAGTGAAACGTGAAAAGTGAAAAACCTCCGCCGCTCCTTATCGATTTTCTTTGTCATTCTTCACGCTTCATTCTTCACTCATCATGATAATTGCCATACACTCAAAATTGTGAACAGAGTGAACGCAGTATTACCCTTTTAATTTATGGACGTTGAACACAGGCCTCTTGTCTCGATCGTGATCCCCCATTGGAACCATCGGGAGGTGCTGGTTCAATGCCTCGAATCGCTGTCCCGAACTCACTACGCGCCGGTCGGGATTATCGTGGTGGATAATGCCTCATCGGATGACAGCGTGGCGTATGTCCACAATCACTTCTCGGATGTGCGTATTATTCGGAACGAACAGAACCTCGGATTCGCCGGTGGCTGCAACCGGGGAATCGAAGCGGCGGGTGGGAAGTACGTGGTTATTTTAAACAATGATACCACCCAGACTCCGGACTGGTTGTCGATTCTGGTGGAATTCATGGAGCAGGAGCCGGCCGTCGGCATCGCCCAGCCGAAATTGATCAATTCCGCGGACCCCACCCGCTTCGACTACAGCGGAGCAGCCGGGGGATTCATGGATAAATTTGCGTTTCCCTTTGCGCGCGGCCGGATGTTCGATCACGTGGAGCAGGATCACGGGCAGTATGATGAAGCGACCCGCATTTTCTGGGCCAGCGGCACGGCCTGTATCATCCGCCGGGAGGTGTTTGATCAGGTTGGACTGTTCGATGAGACATTCTTTGCCCACATGGAAGAGATCGATTTAAACTGGCGGGCCCAGCTGGCCGGGTGGGATATCGCCGCCGTTCCGGACGCGGTGGTGTATCACCATAGCGGCTATACGCTTCCCATGGAATCTCCGTTCAAGAAATACCTGAATCATCGCAACAGCCTCCTGATGCCGCTGGGAAACTATCAACTGCGGAATATGATCGTCAGGGGCATCCAGCGGGCGGTCCTCGATATCATGGCATGCGGATTCTCGCTTCTTTCCTGGGATTTCCATCGATTCCTGGCCATTCTCAAGGCCTGGGGATGGATTCTGATTCATCCGGGGGAAATCTGGAGAAAACGGGCCGGCGTGCGGTCCATTCGCGACCTCACTGACCGGGAGCTGGATACACGGCTTTATCAGGGGAGTGTGGCACTGGATAGGTATCTGTTTGGTCGGTCAGTCTGGGAATCAGAACGCCACCGGATCGGGGATTTTCAGCGGTCTTGAGCACACTCACTCAGGGCAGATACCCCTGGTAGACGTTTTTATTATCCGGATCAACTGCAATCAAGGTCTTCAGGGCGTCGTACTCTTCAAGCTCGCCTGCCAGCCACGCCATTTTATCGGCGTTCCCTTCCAGGAAGATCTTGGTGTACTTATCATCCCGGTTTCTGTCCAGGATTTCCCGGATCAGTTCCATGGAATCCCGGAAGCCGATTATCGCATCCGAGGTGCTGGATTCCTGGTAATCCCAGTAGGCGTCGAAAAAGGTGTATCTCAAAATGCGTAAATTCCTGTGATTTTGTAGATCATCCAGCCGCTTCAATCGATCCTGCCATCCGCGCCCCAGCCCCGATGCCCGGTTGATGATTTCCCGGGCCGTGTTATAATAAGGAGTGCCGGCCAGTCGACCATACGTGTCCACTTCCCCCGCCAGCACCAGGTACGCATAATAGTCAATGACCGATGTAACGGCAGTATAAATGCCGTGCTGGTATGTTTGGCCGGAGGCATACGGGAACTCCCAGGTTTTGTCAAAATATCGTTGATCCGTGCGATTCGTCACCAGCAATTGAGCGGTATAAGAGGTTTGAGTTCCGGTCTCTCTCGCCTGTTCGAAATAGATCTGATAGAGAATCGGGACCTTGGTCCCGTAGGCATCATCCGTGTAATCGTATTCGATAATATACTGCTCCAGATCATATTTCAGATTTTCCAGGTTCGATTGATAGGTGGGATCGAGTCGGTCCGCCTGCAGCGTAATGGCCGGATCCAGTTGTTGGGCGGCAAGCCGGGGTACTGCCACCAGCATAATAACGGCAACAAGTATTAATTTACGCATAGCGCAGTATCAATTCGATGTGTTCGGTTGGCAATAAAATATGGTTCCAATTCGCGGATTTGTCAAGCACTTCCTTCAAAGCTGATTCGTATTGGCTTACTATCCGGAAGACGAATTGTTGCATTTGTAGTTCAGTATTTTCGTTTATACTTTATCGCACGAAATATCAAGGTACGGATACAGAACGTAGTTCGAGATACAGGAGCGTATGGAATCCAGGGAAAATGTGGCGAAAACGCTGGCCCGGCAGAGGGCCCTCGAATTCATACTCCGTTTAATCGGGGAAGAAGCTGACAAACGCGAATTACTCTGTTATGCGGTGGGGGGATGTGTCCGGGATCTGTTTCTGGACCGCCCCACCACGGATATCGATGTCATGGTGGTCGGAGATGGAGTACAGTTCGCGCACCAGGTTGCGGATCGCCTGAGAGTGAACACCGTGGTCGCCTACGAAAAATTCGGTACCGCCATGATCCCGTATCGGGATTACGATATCGAAGTCGCGACCGCTCGTTCAGAATCCTATACCGAGGATTCCAGGAAGCCCGCCATTGAGCAGGCGGATGTGGAGACCGATGCCGCACGACGGGATTTCACCATCAATGCCATTGCCGTGTCCCTGAATAACGAAACTTACGGAGATCTACGGGATCCCTTTCATGGTCGCAGAGATTTAAAGCGGCGCCTGATCCGAACTCCGCTTGCTCCCACGGAGACATTTAATGAAGATCCACTGCGAATGCTCCGGGCTATCCGGTTTGCCGCCCAGTTGCACTTTAAAATCCACAAACAAACCCTGCAGGCCATCCGGGAAGAGCGGGAACGGATAGAAATCGTGTCCCGGGAACGCATTCGGGATGAGCTCCTCAAGATGCTGAATGCGGAAGTCCCCTCTCAGGGACTCTACCTGCTCCATTCAACGGGACTGTTGAAGATTATTCTTCCCGAATTTGCAGAGATGGAGGGGGTGGAAGAGCGGGAAGGGTATCATCACAAAGATGTGCTGCACCATACCTTCCAGGTGGTGGATAACGTGGCGGAACTCACCGACAAAACCGAGCTCCGGCTGGCTGCGCTGGTCCACGATATCGCAAAGCCCGCCACCAAGCGTTTCCGGAAAGGCGTCGGCTGG
>DATFLS010000021.1:0-3349 GCA_035267465.1 bacterium | reverse complement strand
TGCATACGCGCCTGTTCTCCGGACAGGTCCGCCGGGAAGATAGCAATGTTCCGCTGATATTGGGTCAGCTGCGAGGCGACTCGCCGGAGCCCGTTCTCCGACCGGGCAATCAGGGCGATGTGCGCTCCCTGCTGCGCAAAGGCATGTGCGAGATACACGCCGATCCCCCTGGATCCTCCGGTGATGAGTACATTTCGATCTTCTATTTCAGACATAGTCTTTTCACCTTGATTTACGTTCGGATTCCATACAGCCTTCCGGGAGCGGAACCCCGTTCCCTTCACTGAGCAGTTATTCCTTCGAGCCTTTTGCCGATCCGAAAAGCCTCATATATCCTAAATATGTTTGAATAAGCAGAAGAATGATTTCCGGCAGTTCTTTACATTTGCCGAACAGACAGTCTAATCATACACGATTCTCACTCCTCTGGTGAATGCCGCCGGAAAGATACTGTTATGGATTTCATCCGGAAAAACCTCTGCATGCACTTCAAGATTGTCGTGATCAAGATCGCGCAACTCATCGGCCATTCGAAGCATATCATCAACCATCGGCCAGCCACGTCCCGGCTGATTTTCATGCGATCCCACACCAAAAAACACCGTGATTTCCGACTCCGTGAACGAGGTCAGTTCGGAATAGTCTGTCCGGAATATCATATGGTCGTCATACCATAAAGACGGACTGACAATGATATAGCGATTGAACGTGGCGGGGGAGTGGATCAGGGTGTAAGTGGCAAAATATCCTCCCAGGGAATGTCCCACAATCCCGCGCTCATCTGCGATCCGGAAATGACCGGCAAGATAGGGGATCAATTCGTTATTGATGAAGCGTAAGAACGCCTGTCCACCCCCGGAGTACGCAGAAATCTCATCGCTGTAGACCCCGGAATCTACGTGCGATGGCGTGTAATCCCGGACCCGGTTTTTACGATAGATTTCCATATCCTGGCTTTTCCCCCGGTATGCTATCCCCGCCAGAATGATCCCGGCAAGATTGTTTCGCTGCGTAAAGTGCTCGACCACATTATGAGCGATGGCAAACGAGTAATCCGCATCCAACAGAAAGAGCACCGGATACTCACGGGTTGTCTGGTTGTACTGCGCCGGGAGACTGATATACAACACATAATTTACGCCGGTTTCCAGAGATCTCAGCGTCCGGACCTCCGTATGTGGAAGCGAATATGAAGAAGGCCTCTCATTCGTCACAGTAATCCCGCTACCCGATTCTGTCGTTTCGGATTGATGTTCCCCTTGCAAGTACCAGCTGAAAAGTACGAACAGGATTCCCAACAGGATTTTTTGTCCCTGGATCATTTTATGTCTCAATTTGTTTGTTCGGTGTGATGTGGCCCTAATGTCTGCGCAGTAATTTCGCTGTAATTATCAACGTTCCCCAAAGGCATGCAACAAGATCCCGGACGGGATCTCAATCAGTACAACCGGGGCTCGTTATACTCGATATCCGTAATTTCCACCCGGATGTACGAAAAATCCCCGGAGTCCGGGTTCCAGACTCCCTCTCCTTTACAGGGGATTCGAATCCCCCCGAACTCCCTGGATTCTTCAATGGGAGTAGCCCACTGTGCCAGTTCAAACCGGTCATCCACCGACCTGTACCGATCTGCCACCATATTGGTCATCTCGCCGTTCTGATCAAAAGAGAATACCGCCGAGCCGCTCACGCCCTGATATTCCATGGTAGCCCGTGCGGAGGTATCATCAATGGCCTCCCAGCGCATATAATCGTTCAGGGCGGCGGAGGGAAACCACATCATTTCGTTCAGAAACCGCACCAACGTCCCCTGATCCATCTCCGGACCGGTGGCATCCACCACCGGAACTATCGACAGGAGCTTAATCAACATATTGCCCCGGCCCTGCCAGTACCTATCTCGTCCGGTGATCGGAAGGAACGGTGCTGATTTCATGGTGGTGTACCAGATGAATGCCGGTCTTTCTGTGGTATAATACTGTTCTGCCGTAAACGGCATCCAGCTGCCATCAGGCGACATCCGGAACTCGCCCCGCTGTTTGAGCCGCACTGTCAGGATACGTTCATCTCCAATGATCCCGGAAAACCGTAACCAGCGTTGCACGGGTTCGGGCAATCCCACCACTTCTGATTCCGTCACCGTATCCGGGTTTACGGGCATGGCCCCATCAAACATTCCGGTGACTTCCCGGTGTACCTTGCCGGTGAATGTCTTTTTCCCGATAACCGTCACGACTACAAGCACTACGATCAGCCCGACCAGGATCTCGAGTCCGATAAGGAGAATTTTCATAAAGTTCTGACACTCCTTTATTTAAACGAGGAGACATTCCATCTGTTTTGAAGCCCCCTACAAATTGTTTACATCAGTCCTCAGATTATCCATACATCCCACTGCACAGGTATATAAGTACATAAGGATGAACTTATCCGAAATAAATATATTTGCTTAGGCGGTGAGTCTTCGACAACAATTCTCCCGTGCTCGAAACGAATTACCTCCCGCAGTTCAATACCTATACCCCTCTTTACCAGGTGAGGTACGGGGGGAGGCACTCTTTTCTCTTTACTCTTAACTCTTAACTCTTAACTCTTAACTTTTTTAAAAGGAGACATCCCATCTGTTTTGAAGTCCCCTGAAAAATTGCATACATCAGTCCTCAGCAACTCCATACATCCCACCACACAAGTTAATAAGAATGTATATTGCCGCGACACTTACCTGCTCGATCATTGAATATCTGACAACGATTGTACAATACCGGATACCTGGCAGTTACGCGCCCCTATGGACCTTATGTACTTATGTACCCGGTGGAGTGATGCGGGTGGCCCCTTCATCCTCGTTACTCACTCTTTTCTCTTTACTATCTTTTAAATTTGTGCAATCTGCGTGCTATTGCAATCTCACATTATTTATGGTAGTTCCCGGACCCGGATATTTCTGAATTCGATGGGCGAACCCTCGGCTTCGAAGCACAGGTAGCCGGTTGCCGGTTGGGCTCCGCTCCCTCCGGATACTTCTTCCCCGTTCACCCAGAGCCGCAGTTCGCCGTTGATTCCCCGGACGTAGTAATGGTTCCATTCACCGGCGCCTTTGCTGAGACTCTTCCTGGGAAAGCTGCGGGAACCATTGGGAGACAGCGGCGGGAACGGATTCAGTTCCGAGTTGCCGACAGCGAAAACGTCTCCGTTCGTGGTAAACCAGTCGCCCTTCCGCCCCGTTCGCTGTTCAACTTGTTCCCGGTAACCGTGATCCAGCATCTGCACCTCGATACCATATTCGGGGAGATTATCCGGTTCCAGGTTTTCCAGCGCCTTCATCGGAACCCATGCGAATACGCCGGAA
>DATFLS010000020.1:0-3269 GCA_035267465.1 bacterium | reverse complement strand
ACAGCGCAATTGCCTACCGCCGGCCGTATTATCAACTCCCGCTGCTGAATTTGGTTCGGAAGGGATTTGTGGTCTTTGCCATTGATCCCATCGGGCAGGGAGAACGACTGCAGTACTATGATCCGGAAACCGGCGAATCCCGGATTGGCAGCTCGACCCGGGAGCACTCCTATCCGGCTGCTCAGGTGTTTCTCACCGGGAAGTCCATTGCCCGGTATTTCACCTGGGACGGCATCCGGGCCATCGATTACCTAATGACGCGCCCGGAAGTGGATCCCGATCGAATCGGCGTGCACGGGCTCTCGGGAGGCGGAACCCAAACTGCCTACATTATGGCCATGGATGACCGGGTGGCTGCGGCGGCGCCCGCCGGCTATATCACCAGCTACCGGCGGCTGATGGAGTCGGACGGCGTGCAGGACGGCGAGCAAAACTTTTACCATGGCATTGCCAGCGGACTTGATCACGGAGATCTGCTTGAAGTCCGTGCGCCCAAACCAACCCTGATTGTGGCAACCACCCGGGACTTCTTCAGTATTCAGGGAGTCCGGGAAACCTATGCCGAAGCGAAACAGGTGTTTCAGGTGCTCGGGCGGGCGGGTAACCTCCTGCTGGTGGAAGATGATCACCCCCACGGGTACACGCGGAAAAACCGGGAAGCGGTGTATGCGTTTTTTCAGAAACATCTGGAACTGCCGGGTTCATCGAAAGAACAGGAGGTGGAATATCTGACACCGGAAGAACTGCAAAAAACAGAGACCGGACAGCTGGCAAACAGCCTGCGAAGTAAGACGGTCTACGATGTGAACCGGTCTGAAACCGGGGAGCTGCTGACCCGGCTGCAGGAATCCCGCGAAAACCTGAATTCGCATATCCCGGCCGTGGTGAGCGCAGCCACCGAATTATCCGGCTACCGTGAACCGGAGGAGGTAGAGGAATCCGAGGTGGTCTTCACCGGTCGGTTTCATCGGGAAGGATATACGGTCGAAAAGTATTTTCTGCCGGGCGAGGGGGAGTATGTCATTCCTTTTCTTCTGATGATTCCTGAGGAACAGAGAAAGAACGAGGCTATCGTGTACATACATCCCCGGAGCAAAGCGGCGGAAGCCTCACCGGGGGGACAGTTGGAGTGGTTCGCTCAACAGGGATATGTCGTGCTGGCGCCTGATCTGGTGGGCACCGGAGAAATGGGAGCGGGGACCTTCCGCGGAGATGCGTACATCGGAGGCATTTCCTACAATCAGTGGTTCAACAGTCTGTTGATCGGTCGGAGTATTGTCGGAGTGCAGGCCGGCGATGTGGTGAAGTTGTGCCGGTATCTCGCCAGCCACGCTAACCTGTCATTCGAACAGATCTACGGTGTCGCCAGAGAATCCATGGCACCCGTTCTGTTGCATGCCGCTGCCTTCGATGAAATTATCGCCAAGGTCGCGCTGCTGGAACCGTATCTGTCCTACCAGTCAATCGTGACGAACAAATTCTATAATCCCGATTTTATCTACAGCACGGTTGCCGGGGCACTCACAGCCTATGACCTGCCGGACCTGACTGCATCACTGGCCCCCAGATCGCTGTTACTGGTGAACATGACGGATCAGAACGGCCGGCCGGTCCGCAATCAAAGTCTGGTAGAACGCACCTATGCAGTGGCTCATCGATCCTACAAAATGAAGAATGCGGGTGATAGCTTTCATCTGACCCGAATACCACCATTCGAATCATATGAGTCGGTCTTGTCGGCGTGGTTGACACAGGAGTGAAGCCGGGCAGGGATAGGTCTCCCGGTCCATCAGCGAAAAATCTCAGGAGCCAGATATAGTTCGGAAGCCCCACATGTGAGACGGAAACCGACAACTTGCATGTTTAATTTTCCCAATGACAACCGTCTCATTTCTCTCCACATAATCACTTGCTTCTCACGTACCGAAAAGGTAAAATCCCTGCAATTATGATGATGGTGGTTATGTTTTTCGCGGTTCAGGATCAGAGAACTGATTGAGCAGAGACTTCGTCCCGGGCATGAATGGAATCACTTCAGCAAGGGGTTATGCCCACACATGCTGCAGCGAGCGGTACAGATATGAGTAAACCCGCTGACAGTTTGACAGGATCTACACCTTTGAAACAGAAATCCGGTCCAGGGACACCGGTGATCCGCACGCCGGATCAGCAACTGCGCGTATTCATCAGCTCGACCCGGTGATGTTCGAGCTCGGGGTGCGTCCCCATCCCATGCTCACCTCGGGACTGAAGCGTGGACAGAGGCATTTGCGGAAGGATGAGCCATGACTCCGGACGATGCCATTGAGTTCGCACTCCGGGGAACAGAAGAAGAATCTTTGGTATGTTACTCAAGCCAGTTGTCTTTTCAGGCGTCTTTCAACAAGTCAGACCGGAGACATGTCGGGAGAGGCCGGAGAGATCTGTTCGGGGCTCCTGATCCGGACCGTCTCGTACAGGTGCTCGCGTGAATCGTTAGTGCACCAGGCCGGGCTGTTCCCGTCATCGAATTCCTCAATTCGGTTTGGAAGAATGCTTCCGAGGAATAGTTTCCTAAAAGGATGCCATCGGCACAGACTTGAGTGGTTCTTTGCGATCTCTGCGACCTTTGCGTACTCTGAGCCAGAGGCTCTCCTACGGAGCGTTTTCTCTCTCAACTTGGTCGGGAAGACTCAGCTCACCGCAGAATCCTCCAGCCCTATTTTCCGAAGCAGGGCCTGAAACCGGGGATGTGATCGGATGTCCTCCAGCCAGGGAGCGATTTTCAGCAGGACCTGGTAGGATTCACCCTGCTGGAAGGATTGTTCAAAATAACCCAGCGCCCGGTCGGGTCCGTATCACCCAGACCGAGATAGATTCTGCCGATTTCATGGTAAGAACTGCATCCCGACGGCAGCCATTCGTGCAGTTGATCGGCAATCCGGGCGGCCTCCTCACCCCGGCCGGCGACCGCATACACATATCCGATGTCCGCAGAGATCGGGAGGTTCAGCAATTCAGCTTTCTTTTGAAACATCTCGATCGCCCGGTCATAATTCCCGGCGCCGAGATACGCCCAGTCCAGATCATCGCAGACCAGCAGAACAGCGGGATCAAGTTCTGCCGCCATCTGTGCGTAGCGGATGGCTTGATCATATTGTCTCTGATAGTAGAACACCTGCGACAGGCTGCGCAGGGATTGCACGGAGTAGGGATCCAGTTCCGGAACCCGGCGCATGATTGTGAGCGCTTCATCAAGCTGACCGGTCCGGGCCGGCAGCCACTCCGGG
>DATFLS010000019.1:0-4288 GCA_035267465.1 bacterium | reverse complement strand
CTGATGGAACATTTGATGTCTGCGAGTGAAAAATTGGTGTCCGGGAGTAAACACTCAGTGACCGGGAATGAAAACTTCGACTCCGGGAATCAAAACTTTCACTCCGGGAATGAAAACTTCGACTCCGGGGATGAAAACTTCTACTCCGGGGATGAAAACTTTCACTCCGGGAATCAAAACTTCGAGTCCGGGGATCAAAATTTGGTGTCCGGGAGTCAAAAATTCGAGTCCGGGGATCAAAATTTGGTGTCCGGGAGTCAAAAATTCGAGTCCGGGGATGAAAATTTCCCCTCGGGAATAAGAATTTGGCCTCGGGAATTAAAGATTTTAGACCGAGGGGTCATCCTGAGGGGGTTAACTTAAAAATTTTAATTGCAATTCAATCCATACTGTTGGGCCTATACGCCAACAACAGGGTCAGCGGTTCAGAAATTCGCTGGCATACGCACAGCAACCGGTGTAATTTAAAGCTACATCAGGTGGAACAAGGCAAATATCTCTGACGAATAATCATCGGTAGCACGTTGGAGAGCCACTCACCGTATTAAAGACTGATAATCGTGTTCTCCTGCGGCCGACATTCTTACCGATTACGAAATGACGACAAGTGATTCGCAATAAATACCGTATGGAAATAAGACTCAGATATCGGAGGCTCCATGGCTATTAACAAAAGCAGGAGAGATTTTTTGCGATACGCGTTACTCGGCGCTTCCGCCGTGGCGATCGGCGGCAACCTCGAAGATCATCATCTGCTGGCACGCACGGGCGAAAGCACCTATCCGAATCAGGATACCGAACCTGATTTATCTATGCCCAGGGGAAAAATCGGCGACCTGCAAGTCAGCCGGCTGATCTGCGGGGGCAACCTCATCAGCGGATATTCCCATTCCCGGGATCTGATGTACGTGTCGGAGCTGGTGAACAGTTATAACACCCCGGAGAAGGTCATGGAAACCTGGCAGCTCTGCGAGGAGCGCGGGATCAACACCGTCCTCTCCGACGAACGCGAGAAGCCCCGGGAAATCGTACAGCGATACCGGAACCAGTGCGGTGGAAATATCCAGTGGATCGCCGAAGGACATCCCAAGTCGGACGATATCACCACCAACCTCAAAACGACCATCGATGCGGGAGCCGACGCCATCTATATCCAGGGCGGGGTCGGCGATCGCTGGGTGAAACTCGGCCGGGTGGATCTAATTGCTGAAGCAGTGGAATTCATCAAACAAAACGGGCTGGTCGCCGGGGTGGGCGGTCATTCGCTGGAAGTGCCCAAAGCGGTGGAAGCGGCGGGCATCGAACCGGATTTCTATATGAAAACGCTGCACAGCACGGATTACTGGTCGTTCAATCCGGCAGACACTGATTATGGCCCGTTTCATGCAGATACCCCGAAATCGGCCGATAACGTCTGGTGCACGACTCCGGATGCTACCATTGAATATATGCGGACTGTCGAGCGTCCCTGGATTGCGTATAAAACGCTGGCAGCGGGCGCTATTCATCCCAGAGATGCCTTCCCGTTCGCGTTCGAAAACGGTGCGGACTTCATCTGCGTGGGGATGTTCGACTTCCAGGTCCTGGAAGATTCCATCATTGCCAGAGATACCCTGACCGGCGAGTTGCAGCGGGAACGGCCCTGGTATGGGTAAAACCGGCCGCCGGACTTCCTGGAGATAGCACGTCTGAAGTGTCTATTTTTAAAACGCAGAGAACGTCCCAACGGGATCCCTGGGACAACGGCTGCAGAGAAACAGAGGAGGACCAATTCACCTAGGGTGTGTAGGAATGCGAAACCAGGTAGAAAAGATGTCATCCTGAGCGGAGTCCCGGTGTTTGGGACGGAGTCGAAGGATCTCCTAGTTTTTTCGCTTTCCTGTGTTATGCAAGAGTTTTCGTGATTTGGACGCATCATCCTAGGAGATCCTTCGCTCCGCTCAGGATGACATCTTTTCTACTTGATCTCTTGTGCTCACACAACCTCCATAAAAGCCTTTAAAACGAAGTGTTTTTTCCATGTTTACACAACAAGTTCGATACAATATTCTATCGGTAGAAATTTCATAGTTTCCCCGATAAAACCTCTTTGAGAAGACAAGGAGCACACCATGAAACAGATGGATCGACGGACGTTCATGCGAAAGTCTGCGGCGGCGGGTTCCGCCCTGCTGGTCTCCCGGCACATACTGGGAGGGATCGGATATTCTGCTCCCAGCGATCAGCTCAATATCGCCGGTATCGGTGTCGGCGGTATGGGGGCAGGCGATTTGAACGAGATGCAGGATGAAAATATCATCGCTCTCTGTGATGTGGACCGGGAACGGGCTGCCGAGACCTTTGAGAAGTATCCGGATGCGCATCAGTACAGCGATTTCCGGGAGATGCTGGACAGGGAGCCGGACATCGATGCGGTGGTGGTCGCCACCCCGGATCACGTGCATGCGGTTGCTGCCATGACGGCGATAGAACATGGCAAGCACGTTTACTGCGAAAAACCGCTGACCCACGAGATAGCCGAAGCCCGGAAACTCACCCAGGCCGCCCGGGAGGCGGGAGTGGTCACCCAGATGGGCATTCAGGGGCACGCCATGGAAAGCGCCCGCCTGACCTGCGAAATGATCTGGGACGGCGCCATCGGCAACGTGCACGAAGTCCATGCCTGGACGCCCCATCCCGTCTGGCCGCAGGGGATTGCACGCCCCACAGAGACACCACCGGTGCCGGAGACCCTGGACTGGGATCTCTGGCTGGGACCGGCGCCGCACCGGCCGTATCATCCCGCCTATTTGCCCGCGCTCTGGCGCGGCTGGTGGGATTTCGGCACCGGCGGTCTGGGCGATATGGGCTGCCACATCTTTGACCCCATCGTCTGGGCGCTTCAACTGGGACCACCGGAAAGTGTGGAAGCGCATCATTCTATTTTCGTCCCTGATGAAATGACCTGGGATAAACCGAAGAACGAAGAATCGTATCCCCGGGCATCGATTGTGTACTATCAGTTCCCTGCCAGAGAAGGCTTCCCGCCGCTCCGGCTGGTCTGGTATGATGGCGGCTTACTTCCACAGCGTCCGGCTGAAATCGAGCCGGACCGTAAAATGGGCGACACCTACGGCGGCATCCTGTTTATCGGCGACGAAGGGAAAATCCTGTCCGGCTCCCACGGGGCGAACGGGGCCCGGATTATCCCGGAATCCAGAATGCAGGCCTACGGCCAGCCGCCTAAACAACTCCCCCGCTCTGTCGGCCACCGCCAGGAGTGGATCAACGCCTGCAAGGGTGAAGGGGAAACTCAAGCCAACTTCGACTATGCCGGTCCCCTCACCGAAACGGTCCTGCTGGGAAATGTCTCCATCCGCTCCGGGAAGATGCTGACCTGGGACGCGGACAACATGGAAGTGACCAACTACCCCGAAGCCAACCAGTGGCTGACCCGGGACTACCGGGAGGGGTGGAATTTCTGAGATCATGGGTTCGAGTTACGTACCAATATAAAAAGTGGGCCACAGATCAGCGCAGATGAACTCAGAGAAGAAGTGAAACGGCAAACGGCAGAAGTAGGAGTTGGGCGAGTATGAAGGTATTCGATGTATGGGAGTATTCTACACCTAAGTGAGATATCAGAAAACAATTGTCAATTGTCAGTGGTCAGTTGTCAATGGTAACAAAACAGGAGGAGAGGATTCCTTCGGTGTTACTATTTCTACCTGCCTCCGAATGTTATCTGCTTACAATCGACGGCGAGCAACCACCATATATTTTTTAATATCCGACTAAACTATAGACCCCTCCATCCTGCCATATCCTGTATTCCTTTCCCAACACAAGCGTTTGCCCTTTGCCGTCTATCGTCATTTCGCCGCTCCATACCCCAGCCAGCGCATTTTCTTTTTGCTCTTCCGCCAGTTCTTCCGAACTTTTACCCACAGATCCAGGTAGACCTTCTGTCCGAAAAATGCCTCGATCTCGGATCGGGCTGCCTTGCCGATCCGTTTCAGCATCTTCCCGCCCTTGCCGATGACGATGCCTTTCTGAGAGTCCCGTTCCACGTAGATATTCGCCCTGATGTACAGGACATCGTTCTCCCGCTGCTTGAATTGGTCGACCTGTACAGCCACAGAATGGGGTACTTCCTGGGAGAGGAAATTCAATACCTGCTCCCGGACCAGTTCTGCCGCGATCTTGCGCTCCTCCTGATCGGTGATCTGATCCGCCGGGTAATACAGGGGACCTTCCGGAAGATATTCCACCACCGTGTCCAGCAGCTTATCCCGGTGTGTTCCCTGCA
>DATFLS010000018.1:0-3376 GCA_035267465.1 bacterium | reverse complement strand
CCGGCGACCATGGAGATCTCCTTCCGGTTTTCCGAGACCGCCAGTGATGGCAGTGAGCTGGGGGTGATCTGGGAATATTATGACGGCGACCGCTGGGCCACCATCACCGAAATGAAATACGAGCGGACCACCGGACAATTCGATTCCAACGATGACACCGAGTTATTCACCCGGAACGGAACGATGACTCTGGTCAAGCGGCATACTGCTGAAATCGCCGAAACCGAAGTGAACAGCATTAAAAATCGCTGGCTGCGATGTCGACTTACCCGGTCGCTTCCCGGGCAGGCCTCCCTCCAGCTGCCGGAAATAAACACTATAGCAATCAGTGTAAGCCCGGTTGAAAAGTTCTCCCCGGACCTGGCCTTCAACAATGATATCCCGCTAAATCTGGAGGAGATCCAGATTGCCATGGAGGCGATCGAGGGCCTCAAAATCGTCTTTGACCAGCTGCCCACAAAGGGTGATACAGATATCTATCTCTCAGTCACCGAAGATGTTACCGAACGAAATTTACTAGTCGGTGATTTCCTGAAGTTAGACAATAAATATGACGGGGTAGAGATCCGTACTATCACTGCAATAAACGGCACAAAGGTCACCCTGAACGAGGCGCTGCAGTTTGATTACGACAGCACTGCAACGGTTGAAATCTACACCGCTCTGCGACCGCCCTTGGAATCAGGCACGCTTCAGGAAGTGAGTGTGGAATCCATCGAAGGGTACGAAATCAGTGATAGCAGCACGGTCACATTATTCCACCGGGGGAAAAAGGAAACCGCGGAATTGGTCGAACGTACGGGGACCGAAAGTCTACAACTCAAACGTACAGAGTATGACCCGGATGTTTTTTATATTGCCGGAGATACCCTGAAAATCACTCCAAAGATTAAACCATTCGGCGAACTTCCCCAGCAGTTTGATACCTTCTATATTGCCAGTGATGAGGCCTTCTCAAAAAAGGGAGCGGATATCGATCTGTTTTTTGACTATGAACTGAATGCTGGAAGCGATGAACAGCAAGGCAGCGACACTGACGCACAGAACGGTGGAGATCAGCTCAAAATTAACCCCGTCTTGTCCTGGGAATATTGGAACGGGACCAGCTGGCGAGGCCTCCGGGTAGTCGATACCACCGATCGATTCATGAAGAAGAGCACGCAGACGGAAAAAATATCGTTCACATGTCCCAAGGATATCGAAAAGGTGGAGGTTAACGGCGAAGAAAAATTCTGGGTTAGATCCCGACTCATTGATGGGGATTATGGCCGGGAGATTGTCATTGAGCCGAAAAATTCAGGGACCGAGGTTAATATACAAAAAGGTATCATTCATTTCCCCATCATAAACGATGTGAAAATATATTACCAGAATATTCAGGAAACACCACAGAATTGCATTACCTACAATAGTCTCAATTACAACGATCGTTCCAAAGAGTGTACGGACGAGAATAAAGTGTTCAGTCCCTTTGTCATGGAATCTGAGAGGTATCCCGGTTTCTATATGGGATTCGACCGGGCATTGACCGGCGGACCGTTGCGAATTCTCTTCGAGGTCGTCGAGCAGTTCCTCACTTTGGATCAGCAGGTGCGGATTTCCTGGTTCTACTGGAATGGCAGTCAGTGGGTACAGGTCAATGCAGTGGATGAGACCGAGCAGCTGACCAGAATCGGCCTGCTGGAGTTTATCGGCAGCCGTGATTTCCAGAGTAAGACATTATTCGGATCGAACCTGTACTGGTTGAAAGGGAGCGTTGTGGAGGGCACACATCCTCAACCGGTGCAGATCAAGAGCATTTATCCGAACACCGCATATGCTTTACAGGCCTCAGTGGCGGAGAACGAAATCGCCGGTTCCGGCAACGGGACCGCAGGTCAGGAATTCACCCTGCAGCATCCGATGGTCATCGATCAGGAAGTGCGGGTGCGGGAACCATTGTTATCGGACGAAGAACGTGCAGAAGTCCAGGCGGAACACGGGGAAGACGCCGTGATCGAAAAACGCAACCAGAAGGGTGACCTCATTGAAAACCGGGTGCTCTGGACGGAGGTGGAGGATTTCGACAGTTCGGAGGCAAACAGCCGGCACTATGAGATAGACAAACGGGACGGGACAATCCGGTTCGGCGACGGAGTGCATGGGATGGTTCCGCCGGTGGGCAAAGATAATATCATTGTAACCTATCGGTACGGCGGGGGAGTAAAGGGTAACGTTCCGAAAGATTCCATTTCCGGGTTCAAGAGCGCGGTGCCGTTTGTGAAGTCAGTCACGAACCCGCTGGCGGCAGACGGTGGAGCCGAGGCAGAGGAACTCGAGAATGTGCTGGTCCGGGGACCGCTGCGACTGAAGAACCGGACCCGGGCGGTAACTTCGGAGGATTTTGAAGCCTTAACGAAGAGCATCTCACGGAAGGTGGTCCGTACGGAGTGCCTCCCGAATGTCGATGAAACCAGAAATATCACTCCGGGCTGGGTGACAGTAATCATCGTGCCGGAAGCGGATGATCCCAGGCCGGAGCCGACTATTTTGCTCACCAAAGTCGTTGAGGACGGATTACAGAATCTCTGTTCCGCCAGCCTTGCCGCTCCGGATCATATCCATGTTACCGGTCCGGATTACAGTCAGATTCAGGTCCGGGTTACCCTGATCCCCACCAGTATGGACCTGGCCGCGACGGTTGATGAGGAGGCAAGGAGCATGCTGACTGAGTATTTTCACCCACTGACCGGAGGAGTGGCAGGCACAGGCTGGGATTTCGGAGCGAGCATTTGTCTATCCGAACTGTTCGCATTGTTGGAAAAAATTGACGGGGTGGACTATGTGGGCTCGCTCGACCTCCTGGTGAACGGCAAGGTTCAAAAGTCGGATGTTATGTTGGACCAGTTCAGTCTGCCGTATTCCGGTGAACATGAGATCAAGATATCACTGGGAGGGACAGCAACCTCCACCGGCCGTCAAACTCCGAAAACCGAGTGCCTCAAGCCGGAAGATCTAACTGCTTGTGACAGAAACAATGGGACGTAATGGTATAAAGAGGCCCGTTCCGAGATATTCGTACATGATGTTCTCTCAAACCGAATGGGAATTGAACTAAATGGCACTGCCAGTTCAAAATTTAGATAACCAAACCTTCAGTGAATTATTCGAAGAAGCGCGCAAGCTGATCCCTCGGTATGCCCCGGAGTGGACGGATCACAATCTCAGCGATCCGGGTATCACGCTGATTGACCTCTTCGCATGGCTTGCCGAGATGCAGTTGTATTATCTCAATCGCGTCACTGATGAACATTATTTGAAATTTTTAAAGCTGCTCGGTGAAGCGCCTGTGCCAGCCCGTTCGGCCCGGGTGAATGTGACTTTTACCCAGATACAG
>DATFLS010000017.1:0-2446 GCA_035267465.1 bacterium | reverse complement strand
AGGGATCCCTGCGGGACAGATTAACACAGAAAAAAATGATGACCACAGATCGCTCTGAACCCCGCACCCAGGTATATAGATGTATAAGTACAAACGTTCATAGGTATTACGGAAATGAAATAAGTGTACCTGATTTGGCGTCGGATGATTGATGCCGGTTTTGCATTGCTGAAAATCAGCCGATACCCGGTCCTATATACCCGGCGGAGTTTGGGGCGGGGCCTCTTTGCTCTTAACTCTTTCCTCTTTTCTTTTTTTTCTGCGTGCTATTCTGCTTGGAGAAGAAAGATTGCGGACTCCGTTCCATGATATTAATATACGGGAGTTCCACTATTTCGAATCCGGGGATTCAAACACGTAGAGAGAGCAATGGATAGAAGAAGGTTTTTAAAAGTATCGGGCCATGCGGCTCTGGGAATTTGTGGACTCTCGATTCTGGCAAGGTGTGCTCAAAACGAATCACAGAGACAACCGAATTTTGTGTTTATCTTGATTGATGATCTGGGATGGAAGGATGTGGGATTCATGGGCAGCCGGTATTATGAAACCCCGAATATTGATAAACTGGCTTCCCAGGGGATGCACTTTACCAACGCCTACGCGAATGCCCCGAACTGTGCCCCAACCAGGGCCTGTCTGCTTTCGGGGCAATACTCGCCACGGCACGGGGTATATACCGTCGGTACGCCGGAGCGGGGTGATACCCGGCTGCGCAAACTGATTCCCACGCCGAATGAGCGAACCCTCGATCCCCGGATTGTGACCATCACAGAGGCGCTCAAACCGGCAGGATATGTGAGCGCCAGCATCGGGAAGTGGCATCTGGGGACCGACCCGAAACTGGGTCCCATCGGCCAGGGGTTCGATGTGAATATTGCCGGCGACCAACACGGGCATCCGCCGGCGGGATACTTTAGTCCGTACGAATTGCCGAATGTCGAGAATGCTCCGGAAGGTGAATACCTGACGGATCGATTAACTGCTGAAGCACTCAACTTTATCGAAGAAAATCATGATCGGCCGTTTTTCCTGTACCTATCACACTATGCCGTCCACATGCCGATTCAGGCTCCCGAATCGCTCATTGAGAAGTACCGGCAGAAAGCAGGAACGGAGGGTCAGAATGATCCGGACTATGCGGCGATGATCGAAAACGTGGATACCAATATCGGAAAGGTCCTGGATAAGCTGGATGAACTGGATCTCACAGAGAATACAGTGGTCGTTTTCTTTTCCGATAATGGCGGCCACGGGAATGTTACGACTATGTCCCCGCTTCGTGGATCCAAAGGGCAGATATACGAAGGCGGCATCCGGGTGCCGCTTGTCGCACGATGGCCAGGCGTTATACAGCTGAACAGCACCTCTGATGTCCCGGTGATTGGACTCGATTTTTATCCCACATTCCTTGAAATGGCGGGAATAGATACCTCTTCGGAACAGCCCCTGGACGGCCAGAGTCTGGTGCCGCTCCTCAGAGGAACGGGCGACCTGAATCGGGAGGCGCTGTACTGGCATTTCCCGGCCTACCTGGAGCCGTATAATAATGAGCAATGGCCCTGGCGTATAACGCCCTGCAGCGCTATCCGAAAGGGGGACTGGAAATTGATCGAGTTCTTCGAATATGAGGAACTGGAGTTGTACAATCTGCGCGAGGATATTGGAGAACAACGGAATTTATCGGAGCAGAATCCTGAAGAAGTCAAAGAATTATTACAGGATCTGAGGTCCTGGCGAAAGGAGATGCAGGCGCCGGTTCCGAATATGTTGAATCCCGACTATGAACCGCGGGCAGTTGAGCCGCCGGAATAAGGGATGTATTCTGAGATGAATGAGATCAACTTAGAAACCACGAATAACACGAATTGGCACGGATGAAAGAACGAACATAACCGAAAAATCCATGTAAATGGCAAAATTCCCTGATACATAAAAATTTGCCTCATATCATCCTTCTATGTATTGTATCGTCGGGGAACAACCAGCACGAAAGTAAACCGGGAGGCCATGTAAAATGAGTTATACGCGGCGTCAATTTTTACGGACTGCAATTGCCGGGACAGCCGGGGTGGGTATTGGGAGTTTGAACTGGGTGCAACGCTGCTCACCTGGCGGAAGAGAACGACCCAATATCCTGTGGCTGGACGCGGAAGATCTGAGTCCGGATATCGGCTGTTATGGAAATCCGGTGGTTCATACTCCGAATCTGGATCAGCTGGCTTCTGATGGTGTCCGGTTTACCAATGCGTTTACCAGTTCGCCGGTCTGTTCACCCAGCCGGTCGGCCATCATCACCGGTATGCACCAGACCACCATCGGCGCTCATAATCATCGCAGCCACCGTGACGACGAATATACACTACCCGAGCCGGTGCAGGTGATTACCCGGTACTTTCGGGAAGCCGGGTACTTCTGCTGCCGCAGAGAGTTCGCCGACCGGACTCAG
>DATFLS010000016.1:0-3036 GCA_035267465.1 bacterium | reverse complement strand
GCCGGGGACGCCCACCACATCGGGATATCGTCCGGTGAGCAGCGCCGCCCGGGTGGGCGAGCAAACCGGACAGTTGGCATAGAATTGATTGAACCGCATGCCCGCCTTCATCAGCGTATCAACATTGGGTGTCTGCAAATCCGTCGCTCCATAACTGGACAGATCCCCATACCCCAGATCGTCTGCCAGGATAATGATGATGTTGGGCGGATCGCTGCTTCCCTGGGCGAAACCGAACGTCGAGATGCTGCTCACTGCCAGCAGACCAGTTCCGAATTGTTTACAAAACTCCCGGCGGGACAGAGTGCTTCCCATCATTCTGACCTCCCTGGCTCAGGACAATTTGACGACGATGTATCGCTATCTGATCTGGAAATATGATTAGGAACTCTATTCAGTAAAAGCCTGTAAAACGGCTTTTCGATTGTTGTTGGGTTCATTACCCCGGGATGAATCCCGGGGCTGATAAGAATCCCGTCACGTTTTCTCTATATATGGTATTCTCCATTAAAACTTAACCGATTTATGGTCGCACCTAAAAATTGAATCCTAACACTAACCGATTCACACTGCTGAAGGTATCATATTCCGAGTAGGCATAATCAAACCTGAATCCGACGGATCCCAGGTTGGAAGCCAAGCCAAATCCTGCATTCAACCCTTTGACATCGTGCGGGAATGCATAGCCGGCCCGAACGGAAAAGATGCCCATAAAAATATATTCGCCCCCAACCCGGATATTCTCATAATAGTCTCTGGGCCGCTCCGTATCCAACGAAAATAGAAACGAGTGCATTTGCGGATCCAGCGAAGTGACATCTAATATATCCATGGACAGACCAATCCGAAAGGTCAACGGTAGTTCAAAGCTTTCCTGGGAATAAGTGAGTTCCCTGGAAAAATTACGCAGTCCCATGGCCAGGTTTAAGCTCTTAAATCCGGCTTTATACAGGATGCCAAAATCCACAGCAATCGTATTAATGTCAAACTGTTTTTCCACCGGATTGCCGGATTCATCCAATCGAATAGTACTCTTTCCAAAATCCTGGGCAGCATATTTTACATTGGCGCCTACTGCAAATCTGTTTGTCAGGGCTCTGGCATAGCTCACACCGAAGGAGCTGGCGGTCGGAGTTATGGTTCCGACGTCCAGAAAGCCTTTCTCGTTGTCGGCACGGATTGTCTCGAGAAATTCGCCGTAATCTACCATCACTCCGAATACCCCGAAAACACCGATGCCCGTATTGTACGAAATACCCGCCATATTATAGGTGACGTCGGCGATCCACTGGGTCTGGCCCAGGGTGATGTCGCCTTGCTGTGACATATACGCCATACCTGCGGGATTATAGAACATGGCAGCAGATGACGCTTCCTGGGCTGTCATGGCATCCGCCATGGAAGCAGCTCTTGCATCCAGTGAAACGCTGAGAAACTTCATGCCGGTCTGGGCGATCCTCTGCCTGGATATGCGTTCCGACTGGAACTCTTCTTCCTCTTCCTGGGCAACTATCGTCCCCACCGACAGAGCCAGGAAGATTGCAAAAGTAACATAGAGAATTGATTTTACTTTCGTATTCATGATAGACCTCATTGTTTAAACGCAACTCTATTCACAGAATTCACGCTATCGCATGATGATGAATTTTCGAATGAGCTGCTCGCCTGTATCTTTGTCCTTTATCACTGCGAAGTAGATGCCACTGACCACCACCTGGTTGGCTTTGGTGGTTAAATTCCAGTACGCATCTCCGCTGCCGTCGGTATGATCAATTTCCTGCACCAGTTCACCCAGTTCGGTGTATATTTCAATGGTGCACTGACCGGGTATATCCAGGAATCCCAGCCTGTCCTGCTGCCCGGGCCACCTGACATTTTTATCTGACCCCAAATTATACGGATTGGGTACAATTCTTGAATCTGCAATGGTTTCCCCTGATGCTCTCTTCAGAAATGCAGGGATATAGCTCTGGGCATAATAACGGCCACTTTTCAACCGGACACCAATTGGAGTCAATCCGGTGGGATCGTTATTCACATCGCCTACTGCCTGGAGATAGTAAAAGTATTGAATTCCCCTGGTTACTTCCGTATCCTCATATGAACGCTCAGTGGGACCGAGTTCTGCAATCTTATTATAAATAAACTTCTCTTCAGGGATACCCTGGTATTGATTTCTGGTTCTGTACAGTTCAAATCCACCAGGTGGATTGTCACCATTGAAGGTTTCCCAGGATAATGTGATCCGATCAGTGCCCGAGGTTAAGGTAAAATTACTTGGTGGCAATGGTGGCTCCGGAATATCATACCCGGAAGTATAATTTGCGGAAGCCCTATCCAGCATTTTCTTGATAGAGTCAATTCCGGTGAAATACCAAAGATCCTTGGTTTTTTGTTCACCCTTATACTCGATCAGCGCATCATTATTATAACCAGACAACTTATAAGCTCGTCCGATATCAAACGCCGCCTCCGGTTCAAGCCCTGCAAATCCTTCCACATATACTATTCTAATGCTATCACCTGGGTTCAGAGTATAGGGACCAAATGAAATGGTTGCAGGCCAACCCCCGTCATGTCCGAGATTAGGATAGTCAGTCTGGTCGGCCATGCGTTCATACCATGAAGCATAGTTTGCAGGATCCCCTGTGATCTCATCTGCATGATCCGGATTATGGGTTCCAAAGCCGTAATCCCGCCATGCCTGATCAGGGTAAATATAAGAATATTCCTCTGACATATGTTTCTGATCCCAGAAATCGTTGTTATTTGTAATGGGATCACCACCCCTGATATTTCCCATAACCACCGGTTGGTTGGGATCATCATTTTTATCGGTTGCAGATACATCTGCATGTAAGGCTGTTCTGGTAATAAATTCGGGAGCAGCCAGTCTTCCCAATGTATCCCCTACGAACAATCTGTTATGAGTTGAAACGGCAGGCATTCCAAAGGAACTGCCTAAATCCCAGGGGACTCTACCGTACCAAATCACCTGTGATCTATACGGCATAGGATAGTCGTTTGGTTCATCGA
>DATFLS010000015.1:0-4133 GCA_035267465.1 bacterium | reverse complement strand
CGGAAAGTTGAGATCATCCCGGGGTGGGTTGCATTCGGTTATCGGTATGGGAAGCGGGAACCGCCCAGGGTAGAAAGGTGTATCAGCCGTTTGACGCACCTCCTGCCGGAAATCCATATGTTATGATTTCCGTCTTTTCTTCTGACTACTGAGGGTGTTTTCCAATTATTTCTTTGTCCCCAGTGGATCTTCGAGGCGTTTTTCCGTTTCATAGGTAAAAACGTTAAAAAAAGTTCTTGGATTATTGTGAGAAATTTCGTATCCATTAAGCATCGTCAATCCAATTCCACTCCATTCTGGCGGATTGGCGATTAACACAACAAATCCGGTGTGCCGGTTAACTTCCATACCGGCGGTTCCTTGCAGACCCCGGATAGCCGAAAGCAATACCGATGTTCAGATTGAAGCAGAAACAATCTCCTGGTCGACACCTGCTTTCTCCTTGTTGGGCTGATATGCTCTGTTGCCGGTAGAGCGACTGCCGCCGACAACTTCTCCGGTTGCTCGGGCGGTCAACACCCGGTACACCATTGCAGAAAGGAGTTCTGAGATGGGTATCGCACCCAACTACTCAGAACAGACCATCCTGTCGGTGGGCAGCGTAACCCTGTTCGTCGCCCGGGATCACCAGCCGGCTCTGGAGGACGGCGGCCTGTCCGGCCATCGTATTGATCAGATGGAACGGGACATCGAGGAGTTAGAGGCCGCACCCACAGAAGAGGCAAACAAATTGACGCTCAGGGGATTTACCGAATCCAAGAATGAAGCACTGGATCAGTGCTATTTATGGGGTCGGAAATTCGAGCAGAAGATTGAGGATATCTACGGGAAACACTCCGCAGAGGCGGGTATGTTTCCGCGGGATCAGTTTGCCGACGCTGTGGACAGTGAGGATGAAATGCTGGTGGTGATGCCGACGCTCCTGGATTTGCTCGAGCAGCTGGAAGAGGGGCTTGCACAAAACGGCGAACTTGAAGAGTTCAAGTCCGAGGGTTCCGCCGCGCTGGAGACTCTGCAGAACCGAGAGCTGACCCAGGAGCTCTACAAGGTGGAAAAGGGTGAACAAGCCCGCCACCGGCAGGTATTGCGACGCCGTATCTATGATACGGTGAACGACATCAACAAGACGGGCCGGCGGGTCTACCGGAACGATCCGGAAAAACGGGATCTGTTCCGGAGCCGGTGGCCGTATAAAAAGCGATCTTCGGAATCCTCGCAGTCTGAGGCGTCCGGACCGGATGCGCCAGAGGATGATGCCGACGATCGGTGATGTCAGCAACTGTCTGTTCATACACGAGCCATTTGGCTCACCCACTGCCGCCCCGGCTTACTACCGGGGCGGTGGTGTTTTCGGGGGGGGGGACCATTGCCCCGGTTACAGTCGCCTCAATGAAGCAGACTGGAAGGGCGGTTTGCGCGGGAGGGATTTATTGCGATCAAGGGAACAGCACCACCAATTCAATCCCGTTCATTACCAGGAAGGGCTTCGGGAGAATCCCGCGCATGCGGGATGGACCCCATATCGAGTAGCCCGGGATGCTCATCCCGAGCGGATCTGATGCCATGTGCCGACCGGTCTGCGCACTCCCGCACCCCCGCCGGGGATTATTCAACCCCGGCTACTCGAATCATTTTATCCCTGCGGGATTCCGGAGTCACAGCGGCGCTTTCGAGGAAAGATCCAATCTACTTCCCGCTGACAGCCGCTGGTGGTGGAGTGGTGAACGGGATGAGCGCTGTGAGCGGTGAAATGCACCTGGGGTGAACCAGTTGGATTGCGCATTGGTGAGTACGCCTCGTGCGATGTCGTTAGTGGGGCTGCCCTCTCCCTCGGTCCCTCTCCTTACACAAAGGAAAGGGATGACCACCCGGCGCCCCGCCCCATCACTCTATCCCTCCTGGCCTCCCTTTCCCTCACCAGGGAAAGGGAGGGACGCGCGGGGGGACCTGGGTGTGATATCAGTAGCCTTGACGCGATAGAACAGGAGCGGGATGATCACACCGAACCCCTTCTACGGAGCACGCAGCAGAAAAGCCCGAAGGGCTTCCCCCGGAGGGATCCCATTGGGAAATATCAATAGCCCCCGGTGAAACCGGGGGTCACCTGGCAGCAGTACAATCAACCCTGAATATAGGGGTTGAATATTCCGGTCTATTATGTCTACGATGTCAGTCAATGAAAATTATTCAATTCAAAGTTTCTCATTCCCGCGCCGCCTCGGACAACCCCTCAAACTCAACCTCCGTATGAGGCAGCTTCCGCAGGCTCGATAAAGATATGGTTTTCTGATGGGGACAGTGTTCGTTCAGTGCGTTGGTGGACAGCACGAGAAACACCCTTGCTCCAGGTGCATGGGGTTAACCGTATCAGGATCTGTATGCTTCAATATGCAAAAGAGATAGAGGTCTGCCGGGCGGGTCTGGTATTTCGACCACTATTAAAAGTTCTCACCCTTTTAGAGGCAGTATTCTCATATGATACGAAACACAGTTTGTGTTCCGTAAAATGATATTGATGGAACACAAAATTGTTTGTTATTCGTAGACAGAACACAAAACAGGACAAAACCGCCTCATCCCGTTATTCAATCTGTTCTTGTTCCTCTGCAATCTTGAATAATTGAGGAAATAGAAAGACAGCCGGACTGCGACCACTGGACGGAACTAACACTTTGACGACTTCCGCGTCTGCTAAACTTTGCAAAATTCTGTGGATACTGGTTTTGGGAATGGTAGATTGTTCTTTCAATGTTCTGGTGGTAAAAATAGGATGATTAAACAGGACTTCGATGGTCTGTGTAGCAAATTGTGAACGAGTAATTTCCGGAATCCGTTCTTTCATGTGATCGTATAATGACAGAATCTTCCGGGCTTTCCGGATATTCACTTGCGATTGTGTAATAACCGCCTGTAAGAAAAACTGAATCCATCCTGACCAGTTGTTCTTCTCAGTAATCCACAGTAGTCTGTCATAGTATTCCTCTCTGTTTTGTTCAAAGTACGCGCTGATATAGAACATCGGACGATGGAGTATCTTTTTTGCATAGAGGAACAACGGGATTAATAATCTCAAACTGTGCATGCATGATGGCAGTTTGCACCACCCGATCTTTTTCCTCGAAATGGAGATAATTCTCAAAATTGGAGAGATACTCCATCAGCTTATCAGGGCCCGGGGGAATATATCTCGCATTTTCGATATCTGCTCCGGGCGGACCGATATAATTTTATATTTTTCTGAATACTCCACGATTGCTGCTCCGGCCCCGGACATCACGCAGAAGAATTTCATGTATATCCCGAATGAGACGGAGGCTGAGCGGAAGATCATCCAATTTCCCGGCACCGGTTTCCAGGGCGATACGGTAATTCACCACTTCACGAATATCATCTCGTTTTGAAGTGCGTGGTTCCGGTGTTGCCTCGAACTGCATCACCTCCTTAAGTGTAGCCTGCGTCCCTTCAATTCTGGAAGACAACACGGCTTCCTGACGTAATAACGGTGATAACAGGATCGCAGGGTTGGGGATAGTCTGTAAAAT
Organism: bacterium; assembly: GCA_035267465.1. Taxonomy (GTDB): domain Bacteria; phylum Fidelibacterota; class JAANXI01; order JAANXI01; family JAANXI01; genus DATFLS01. The sequence goes on along the minus strand of DATFLS010000015.1, from coordinate 591 downwards.
GCCATCATACCGAGCTATTTCGGCATTTGCCCGTCCGATTAGTGTTACGAATTCTCCCCAATCTAAATCCCGAATCGGTAATTTTTGGATATGTTCTTCGCTCATAATTTGGGATAGGGTTATTTTACCTGGTTGTTTCCGCATCAATTAACCACAATGAATTTCCAAAAAATAATCTTTCCGCTCAGGAATAACAAGAAGACGACTAATCCGTATTGCAATCAATCGGAACATGAGTCTTCGACAATACAGCCTCCCTCGATAACGAAAATTGTACGAAATCACATTCGCCACGGCGAATCGATATTTTCGAATCCCCGATGGATTGAGACAGGCGGGGTATTCTACGGAGGATAGCGAGTGTGATGGTTTCTTGATGGGAGCAGTGTTCGTTCAGTGCGTTGGTGGACAGCACGAGAAATGTCCACTGCTTTAGGTGCAGCGGGTTCACCGTCTCAGGATCTGTATGCTGCAATATACAAAAGATATAGAAGTCTGCCGGGCGGATCTGATCTTGTGACCATTCATTGGTTCCTGCATCCCAGGCATAGGCATTGCCGATACGGAACTTGATGTTGGAGAGGTTCTCCT
>DATFLS010000014.1:0-11553 GCA_035267465.1 bacterium | reverse complement strand
GGCAGCCAATGCATCCCCGGTTCTCGTTGCCCATGACCCAGGTCCACGCCCGCTGGGTGCGCAAGGCGACGTAGTCTTCATCCAGGAGCTGGAAGGTGACGGGGATTTTCGCCGGAACTTTCACCTGAAAGGAACCGTCCGGTTCCACCGGCGCCACACCCAGAATCCGGCGGGGATTGAAGGTGTTCGTATTCGGAAAGCCCGGATCATCGGAGGATAATTGCCCGGAACTCTGATTGGTCATCGGAAGCCCTTCCAGGACACGGACATGCTTAATCTGGCCTTGTTGAATAGATTCACCCTCCGGCAGGTTGGTCCGGTAGGTATTCAAAGAAAAGAACACCCCGGTAGTGCTTCCCGGAATCAGCCAGTTGGAGCGGCCCTTTACCCCAGGATGGGAAGCGAGCACCTGGGCATCGACCGAATGGTAGTTGGCCTGAGCAAAGATTTCGGCTCCCCGTCTTCCGGATTGTGGATCAACACGGAAGATTCCGAAATATATCGGACCGGGTGAAGAAGAGCTCCGATAAGATGCAATTAGCCCTCCATCCGGGAGAGGACACGGGCTGAGGAATGCCCCTCGATCCGTCTGGCTGAGTTTCCGGTACGAGTGCATCGGCCGTTGACGGGACACGGAGGCGATATCGCCGCCCCGGAGCCAGCCGGGGTGATCCGATTCGATAAAGTAGACCCGCTCGCCGAAGTCGGCCACGCTGGCCATCGATTTGATCGTCGGCGATTCGTGATTGCCAAAATAGGGCATCAGGTCCGTGCCGTCGTTGTTGATGGCCAGGAGGGCAGTCAGCCCGTCCGGAGGATAGCGGTTGTCCGCCTGCTGCCTGCTGCTGAACACGATCCGGCCGTTGGGCAGCACCTCCGGATCGAAATCGGAGCTCAAATTGTACGAGATGCGCCGGATGGTTTCCCCCTGGTGATCCATGGCATACAGAGAGAAGACCGGCTCCTTGCCGTTCCGAGCCAGCCATCCGTGCCGGTTGCTGACGAAAATAATCTGCGGGGTCGGCTGGGGATCGTTCAGATAGAACCGGGCGCCCGCATGCACGGGGGCAAAGTGGTCCCTTTCACCTGAAGTCAGCTGGATTTTCCCGGAACCGTCGGCATTCATGCGCCAGATCTGCCAGGAATCGGCCGGATTTTGCTTTCCCGCGAACAGGATCGTCTTGCCGTCAAATGAGACATCCGGGTCACAGGCAGCTGTGAAATCCGGCGTGAGGTTAGTGGGCTGGCTTGCGGAGGCAGGCAACACCATAATCCGGGTGCCGTCCGCATATCTTTCGGCATAATCCCGGGTTTCATTGCTGCCGGGAGTTTCCGCTGCGTTCCTTGCCGGTGTCTGCACAAAGAGCAGGTCCGGGCGCTGCTGCCCGGAGGCTCTGTCCGCTGAACCCGGCAGGATGATCACCAGCAGGAGTATTGTGAGAAGGTTGATCTTTCTGTGTGGTTTGCTCGGATACATCTGCTCCACCGTATATGGGTCTCGTGTTTTACAATCTCTGGCACACCGAAGGAGAAGATCCGCCGGGCAGTGTGGAGACGCTCCGGTCTCACCCGATTCGGAATGACGGTACAGACAGAAAATTCGCTGCTCTAGTCATCTGTCGTATAATGGGGCATGACGGCTGTTGCATCCAGTTCGAACAACAGGTCGTCCCTGCATACATCGGCAATCGTGGTGATGATCGGGATCTCCGACATCCCGTTCTTCCGAATTTCTTCCTCGAAGATCGGAATGTCCTCCGGACGTTTGATAAACGCGGTGGCCTGCTGGATAAAGTGCAAATCACCACCCGCATTTTCCAGCAGCGAGGCGACGTTAGCCAGGGTCCGCCGGGTTTGCTTCCGCATGTCTCCCGGATGGATGGTGGCACCCGTTTCATCAATAGACGCCGTGCCGGACAGGAAAAAGTATTTGTTGGATTGGGTAGTGACCGCAATGCCCCGCGAGAACGCCGACCCGTACTCCAGGGCTTCATTCTGCCGGGGATTCACCATGCGTTCAATCTGGAATGGTGTATCGGAGAGCGGCCGCATCGCCAGGAGATCAAGTGTGCAGGCGAACCCCCGGCCGCTCCGGCCGAATATGCCGGTACTGGCAGGGATGACCGACGAGAGGGAGCCATTCATAAATCCGATGCGATGATGGATCCGGTTTCTCGCCTTGTTAAAATCACCATACCAATCCAGGATGTCATCCAGATAGAACCAGGTCCGGCGCACGTCTTTGAACGACCACTGCTCGTCATGCAACACCTCGTCAGCCAAATCAATGGCCTCGTAAGCCTCGGTGAGTCGATCACTGTGAGCCGATTCCGGCAGGAGTCTGGCGATATCCGCGAGCATCAGATATTCCGCTTCATCGCCCTGATACCGGGCTCCGCATATTTGTTCGTTTTTTTGCACAGAGTGAAGGCGCGAGCCGTCCTCCTTTATGGCGATGGCATGAATACCGGCAAATTCGTGCTGGTAGGCTGGCCGCCCTTCGACAAACGTCACCGGGGGATTTTCAGCGATTTTATCCGAGCAGACCTCTTCACGAATTGCGGCAATCTGATCGAAGGCGGACACCAGGCCGTAGACCCGATCATGGAAGAGAAACAGCTTCTGTTCGGACACGTGGTCGTGCAGCTCCTGATAAGTTGAACGGATCGCGTGTACCCCCGGTTGTTCTTCGGGTGGAAGCACCGTGATGAACACCAGGTCGCCGCGATTATCGGACGTAAAGAGCATAATGTGGGTCCCCTCCAAACTTTCTGACCGCCTGCCACACAGACAACATTGCCGGTTCCCGTGTCATCCTGAGATTCCATCGTCGGGAGAGCAGACCAGCAATTACATGCGAATTCAATTTTTTCTGTAACAATGACAGGTTACTCAGTCCTTCGTTACATTGCACAGGTTCAAATAGTATGCCACACACGATGTGTGATAACTACGGAGTTCCGTCGCAATTTTTATTGATAATGAGAACCAATATCATACTGACTTTTTAAATTTGAAAAAACGGAATCTATTATTCTCAAAATCTGGATACAAAATATGACAGTTACTATGTCGGGTTGTTCTGACCATCCACTTTACTGAGAGTTTTGAACCGCCTAAGGTTACAGAGTTTTTTCCCGGAAGACAAGGACGAAATAAAAAATCTACTGGTATCTTCTCCGCACGAAAGAAGACCGTGATCGTGCCGGCGAGAGAAAAAAACACCTTAAAGAGGTTTTTCATCTTGATCTCAGTGCGAAACGATCCTATTTTCCGGATAAATATCTCCGAAATAAATTTTCACCCGTGGTGTCTTAAAAGATGAACCTTTTCGCATCACTATTTGCCGGGATGAGTGGATGCGTTTAGCACACAGGACAAGCATTTCGAGTACAAAAATATTCGTGACAGGCAGGAACTAAAGGATATGTCTACCCCCCAAAATCGGCAGGATACGGCCCGGGAATGGCGCCATAAATTATTGATCGCGGTGACGGGACTTTTACTATTCGAAACCCTCACCGGGTTATCCATCTATTTACTTCCGTTCAGTATCTCCAACCAGATCATGGTGTTATTGCATACGGTCATCGGGATCATCTTCGTTGTCCCGTTTCTGTGGTATCAAATCCGGCATTGGATTATCTATCGTACAAAATTAATGACGCATGTCAAGCTGACCGGCTATTTTTCCATGGTGATGAGTGTGTTGTTGATTCTGTCGGGATTCATCCTGACGTACCAGGCGATCTTTCAGACCCGGATCAGCTATTTCTGGGATACCGTTCACATCATCGCCACCTTTGCCTTGCTGGCTGCCGTGCTTCCGCATATCGTCGTGTTGATGTATCGGAATTACCAGGCGCGGATCAGGGATTCGCTCCAGCCGGTGATCGCCGCCCAGACGAAATATGGTATCCATGCGCTGGCTGTGGGCGGAGTGCTCATGGTGGTGGTGTTTCTGGCGGCGTATGCGTATCAGCCCGTCAGGCTGGACAACTCACTCCCGGAAGATTACAGCTATTTGTATGGAGAGGGCCGGCCGTTTGCTCCGAGTCTGGCCACTACGGCGTCGGGCGAGGCGTATGATGCCCGGTCGCTGGGCGGCTCTGCCAGCTGCGGAACCTCCGGATGCCACGCGCAGATCGTGGAGGAATGGGAGGTGAGCGCGCATCGTTATTCGGCCATGGATCCCGCGTTTCAGGCGGTCCAGAAGGTGATGGGCGAACAGAACGGTCCGGAGTCTACCCGGTATTGTGGGGGCTGCCACGATCCGATTTCACTGTTCTCCGGGACCAAGAACATTTTCCGGGAGGATCTCACCAGCCTCACCGGCTACCAGGAGGGCGTCTCCTGCGTGGTGTGCCACGCCATCAAAAAGACCGATGTCAAAGGGAATGCGAATTACGAGATCACTCAGCCCGAGCGCTACATGTTCGAGCTGAAGGAAGGCGAACAAGGGCGGTTTATCCGCGATTTCCTCATTCGCGCCTACCCGGACCAGCATGTGGAGAGTTTGCAGCACAAGATGTTCAAGAGCCCGGAATTCTGCGCGGCGTGCCACAAGCAGTTCATCGACGAGGAGATTAATAACGTCGGGTGGGTGCAGCTGCAGAACCAGTATGATAACTGGCGCAAGAGCCGCTGGAATCATCCCGGTGATCCCACCAAGACCATTGAGTGCCGGGAATGCCACATGCCGCTGGAGGATTCCAATGATCCGGCCAGCGGGGATCCCATGGATTACAACCGGTCGCCGGATGACGGGAAGCATCGCAGTCATCGCTTCCTGGCGGCCAATCAGCTTGTTCCGACCCTGCTGGATTTGCCGGGCGCAGAAGAACACAGAAAACTTACCGAGCAGTGGCTCCGGGGTGAGATCCAAATTCCGGAGATTGCCGAGAAATGGAACTCCGGTCCGGCCGTGCCCATGGAGCTGCTGGCGCCGGAATCCGTGGCTCCGGGCCAGGAGGTGGTACTCAAGGTGAATATCCTGAATAATAAACCCGGCCACGACTTTCCCACCGGCCCCATGGATATCATCCAGGCCTGGGTCGAACTGATTGCCACCGATCAGGACGGCAACCGGATATTCACGTCCGGCACCCGCGATGAGCGCCATTTTATCGAGCCGGGATCCTTCATTTTCAAGGCCGAACCCGTGGATCAGGAGGGCAACCTGATCGACCGGCATAATCTCTGGGAAATGGTAGGCGTCCGATACAGCCGGGCCCTGTTTCCGGGATTTTCCGATCAGGCGGAGTATTCGTTTGAGATCCCGGAGCAGGATATCACCGAATTGCATGTCTCCGCCAAACTGCAGTATCGCAAAATCGATCAGAATCTGATCAATTTCCTGTTTGGCGAGGAGTCCGGTCTGACCGCTCCGGTGACGACCATCTCCAGCGATGAACGCGTTGTGAACGTGACCGGGGGGAGCCCACTGGCTCAGGCGGAGTAGCGGATGCTGGACCAGTTGCCCAGGCGGCAAAGATTAGTTGTGTTTACTGCGGGCGCTGCCGGTGTGGTGGCGATCCTGCTGGTTGTGCTCCTCTGGTTATTACCCGGCAGGACATCCACCTATATCCCCGGCGAGCAGATCGAAGGTTTAACAGCGGACCTGGCCCGGTCGCTCCCGGAAGATTATCCGAGAATTACATTCCGGGATGTCTCCGATCAGGCGGGCATCCGTTTTCAGCATTTTCCGTTCACCCGAACCACTCAGCTGCCGGAAGACATGGGCTCCGGTGCGGCCTGGGGCGATTATAACAATGACGGCTGGCTGGACCTCTATGTGGTGAACCAGTCCGGATCGCTGGGAACCAGCCCCGATCAAACAGCACAATCGCAGGCCCACGCCCATTTGTACCGGAATAACCAGGACGGTACCTTCACCGAGGTGAGCGAAGAGGCCGGTGTGGACTTCCGGGGGATCGGCATGGGTGCAGCCTGGGGCGATTACGATAATGACGGCTGGCCGGATCTCGTGGTCACATCCTATGGGAAGAATGTGTTGTACCGGAACAATGGGAACGGCACATTTACGGATGTCACCACGCAGGCCGGGATGAACGCTCCGGACGGTTTCTGGGCCGGGGCCTCCTGGGGCGATTATGACCGGGACGGCGACCTCGACCTCTATATCTGTGGTTATGTCCGGTACACGCCGGAGACCACCGGGGGCACCTCCCTGCAGTATGAGACAGAAATGCCCGCCAGTTTGAATCCCTCCTCGTTTCGACCGGAGCGGAACCTGTTGTACCGGAATAATGGAAATGGTTCCTTCACCGGACTGGCGGTGCAGGCCGGAGTGGACGATCCGGACGGCCGGAGCCTGTCGGCTTCCAGGTGCGATTTCGACGAGGACGGCTGGCCGGACCTTTACGTGGCGAACGATGTGTCGGACAACGTGCTCTACCGGAACAATGGCGACGGATCGTTCCAGGAGATCAGCCATCGTGCGCTGGTGGCGGATTACCGCGGGGCTATGGGGATTGCCACCGGCGATTGGGACAACGACCGGGACGTGGATATGTTCGTAACTCATTGGATCGCCCAGGAAAATGCGCTATATAATAACCTGAAAACCCAGCTGGATACGCTCCAGCTCTCCGCGGCCAATGCGGTGAAGTTCATGGATGTCGCCGACCGGTACGGGCTGGGACAAATCGCCCTGGATTACGTGGGATTCGGCGCCGGATTTTTTGACTATAATAATGATGGGCGCCTGGATATTTTTATCACCAACGGGAGCACCATCCAGCAGGATGCGGATCCCCACTTGCTCACGCCCATGCGGGATCAGCTCTTCTGGAACAGCGGACCGGAGGATGGATTTTACGATGTTTCGGCGGTCAGCGGACCAGTGTTCCGGCAGGAGCTGGTCGGGAGGGGCGCGGCGATTGGCGATTATGATAATGACGGGGACCTGGATGTGTTTGTAGTGAACAACCAGGGACCGGCCCAGCTGCTGCAGAATGAGGGGGGCAACGGACAGCACTGGCTCACACTCGCATTCCATGGGATTGCGAACGGTTCCTCCGGGACAGGCAGCAGCGTGGATCTCTTCACCGGGAACACCTCACAATCACGCCAGGTTGGTGCCCAGAGCTCCTATCTTTCGCAGCATAGCCCGCGGGCGCATTTCGGGTTGGGAAGTACAACGACCGTCGACTCCATTCGGATCGTCTGGCCGGACGGTCATCGGCAAATACTCCGGGACATCCCGGCGGACCAGATACTTGCGATAACAAGATTGTGAAAAGTGAGAAGTGAAACGTGAAACGTGAAAAGTGAAAAGGCCTCTCCTCCCCGCCCCAACTGATAGGGGAACGCATTTTGAGTGCTGGCAAGGTCTCACAAGCGCCGGCAAGAGAAAACTGACGTGCAGTTCGCGATCGGGAGTGGTCCGCAGACTTGGAGATAAATAGAGAGGAACCGAAAAATTCAAGAAGGCAGAGAATTATTACTTCAATACTTGATATCCAATGTTCAAAATTCGCAACCCCAGGTCTCGGAACAATGGGTAAATATTTTGCTCTAAAAGCGCTTTTACAGAGGTACGATGAAGTACTCCCAACCTCCGATTATCTGACGGTCGTTTCTTGTAAGAACTTGTTGGCACTTGTCAGCACTTGCCAGTACTTCGTCACTTCCTTCGTGACACTTTGTGAAGCACTTTGTATTACTCTGTGTTCATTCTTTTCTTTTGGATTGGGGCGAGGGGCCTTTTCACTGTTCACTTCTGACCACTGACAAACCATCATGAAACGCTGGTACGTTATCATTGGTATATTGCTCCTGGTTATCTTTGCAGGGATTACGCTGTTGAGACAGTCCGATAGATCTTCATCCATGGAAGAGGCGTCGGATGAGATCAGAAACGCGGAGCGACAGAGAATCACCGAATTCTGGAATCTGTACCGCAAGGCTACCAGAGCCCGGATCGCAGGGGACTATGAAGCGGCAGAAGGGCTGTACCGGCAGGCCCTGGAGCTGAATCCGCAGCACGAGGATGCGCTGTATTACGGAGGGAACGTGTCGCTATCTCTGGGCAAATCGAAAGAAGCCGAACAACTCTGGCAGCGGTTGATCCGGGTGAATCCGCAGAGTACCCGGGGACTCATCCAGCTGGGCGATCTCCATCTTCTGGAATATTCGGATTTGAGACAGGCAGAGAGGTATTTCACCAGGGCATTTCGGATCAGCAGGGAAGAAACCGGTCCGCTGCTGCGCCTGGGTCGGGTGGCACTGATCAATGGTGACCGGCAGGAGGCGCAGCAATACCTGGGCGATGTCCGGCGTGCCTATAATAATGTGGAAGCGTATTTTCTCAGTGGATATATCGCCTGGCAACTGGATGAACCAGACAGAGCTTTTAATCTGTTCGGTAAATCCGTAAAATATGCCGCGCCGTCGGATTCGGGATCGGATTTCTCCGGAGAGGGTGATACCCAAACCAGCGATTCGACGGAGGTTGCTTCGGAGACGGGGTTATTTGATCCCTGGCTCATACAGTTAAAACAGACCACCACTATGAATCGAACGGAAATGACAAACTTGTATAGAGAAATCGAAAATTTTCTCCGTCAACTGCGGGAGAAAATGCAGGCAGGAGCATAAGTCTATGCGTTTCCGTTGGTTTTTACCACTACTGGGATTATTGCTATTATTCACCGGCTGCGTCCGTCAGCAGAAGGTCAGCGAGGAACTGGCCAGGCGGATGATCACCCACCGCACCCTTGGACTCGCCTATCTGGAAGAAAGCAAGTTATCCGAAGCTGCGGGCGAGTTCCGGACCCTTATCGATATCGCCCCCCGGGAGCCCCTGGGATACGCGAACCTCGGTCTGACCTATCTGCGGATGGGAGAGTTCGGGCAGGCCGACAGTATCCTTCGGGAGGCGCTGGATCTGGCCCCGAACAATCCGGACATTGTCCTGATTCTTGCCAAAGTATATGAGGTCTCGAATCAGGGGGAGGAGGCGATTCAGGTGCTGGAACGGTCCCGGAACGCCAATCCCGAGCACGTCCGGACCTTATATGAGCTGGCGCAGTTTTACGAAAATTCGAAGGAATCGCAGGCGCCCCGGCGGGCCGAGGAATTGTTGATTAGAGTCGCCGATGCGCGGCCCGGGAATCTGGCGGCCCGGCTCCAGCTGGTGGAGACCCTGCTCAGGAACGGCAAACCGGATGCCGCCCTGCAGCACATGGAACAGATCCGGCAGATTGTGCCGGAATTACCGGCAGGATCCATGGAAATATTCCAGCGGGCCGTGGCAATGATGCGATCCGGGGAGGCGGGCCAGGCGTTCACTCCCGCCCGGATATTCCATAATCTGTTGAAATCCACCGATTTCTACCAGGCGGCCATTACCGAGCTCCGGGGCATCGGCGGACCCATCACCGGGACTCCTATTCTACAGTTCAGTTCGGATGTCTCAGCCGGGCTTGAGGTAGTGCAGGGGATTCCGTCTGCTCTCTCTTTCACAGATGTCAGTGAGAATACCGGGTTCGGGAGTGCGATACCAGAGCATCCGTCTGAAACCGGGAGGGCACACAGTGCCCTCATACATGCCGATTATGACGGAGATGGTGATCAGGACGTCTACTTCTCCCGGTGGGACGACAGCCAATCGGATGGAGAGGCCTGGCTCTTCAGGAATGAGAATGGGACATTTGAAGATGTGGCTGAACCGGCGGGCGTCGGACATCCGGGACGGGATAAAGATGCTGACTTTGCCGATTTCAATAATGATGGGTATCTGGATTTGTTTCTCCTGACCACCGACGGTCCCCTGCTGTATCAGAATCAGGGGGACGGCACCTTTGTTGAAATATCAGATTCCGTGGGAATCACTACGGACGGGAATGGGGAGAAGGCGTTGATCGCAGATCTGGATATGGACGGCGATCTGGATATTTTTATCGCCGGGACAAAGGAAAATTATTTGTTTCGGAACAATCTGGACGGCACCTTCCGGAATGTAGCGAAGGAGGTCGGGGTTGCCGGCCCCGCAGAGGAAAGTCTGGATGCCGGATACGGCGATTTCGACGACGACGGCGACCTGGATATTTTCTTGAGTAATCAAACCGGAAGCCGGCTGTATACCAATCTGCGCCAGAGCTATTTCAATGAAATTACCGAAGAAGTAAACCTGGGCACGTCGGGCGGTTCCGGTGCCGCGGCTATCGCTGACTATAATAATGACGGCTACCTGGATATTTTTGTCGGCGGAAGCCAGGAAGGTTTCACGCTCTACCGAAATAATCAGGACGGGACTTTTCAACCCGACACTCGTTCCGGTGAGGCATTGCGGCTCCTGCAGGATGTGGACATAAACGATTTGCAGTTCTTTGATTACGACAACGACGGGTATCTCGACCTGCTCACGGCCGGAGAAGTTACCAGTAAAGCAGACACGCAGCGTGGATTATTGCTTTTTCATAACAGCGAAAACGGGACTTTCAAAGATGGTTCAGGTGCGCTTCCGGTGGAATTTTCAGAGGCTTTGAACGCATCGGTTGCCGATTATGACGGCGACGGAGACCTGGACATCTTCGCCGCCACGGCCGATGGAAACTTGCATCTGCTGCGGAATGACGGCGGCAATACCCATAATTTTCTGCAGGTAAAGCTGACCGGTTTGCGTACCGGCAGCAGCAAGAATAATTATTTCGGCATCGGCGCGAAAGTTGAAGTGAAGGCCGGCGCTTTTTATCAGATGCGGGTGATGCGGGAACCGGTGGAGCACTTCGGGCTTGGCCTTCACCAGGATGCGGATGTGGTCCGGGTGGTCTGGAGCAACGGCGTTCCGCAGAACCGCTTCAATACCGAGCGAAACCAGACCATCGTGGAAAACCAGATACTGAAGGGGTCCTGTCCCTGGCTCTATGCCTGGAACGGGAAGAAATACGAGTTCGTCACCGACGTCCTCTGGGCCAGCGCCCTCGGTATGCCCGTCGGCATAATGGGCGACGATACCGGATTCCAGTACTCCTTCGCTCAATCCACCGACGAATATCTGAAGATTCCGGGTACTGCTCTGCATCCCAGAGATGGTAACTATCTGCTTCAGTTCACCGATGAGCTCTGGGAAACTCCGTATGTGGATCAGGTGCAGTTGATCGCCGTGGATCATCCCTCCGAGACGGATGTTTATGTGAACGAAAAATTCACACCCCCGCCGTTTCCGTCGTTTCGAATTTATCAGGTTCAGGATAGGCGGCTGCCTGTGAAGGCGACTGACGGCCGCGGCAACGACGTGCGGGACGCCATCACCGAGCAGGACGGCCGGTACGTCTCCGGTTTGACCCCGGCCCGGTATCAGGGCATTATGGAGCTGCACGAGCTGCTTCTTGATCTGGGAGAGGTGGCGCCGCAGGATTCGATCACCCTCTTCCTTCATGGCTGGGTGTTTCCCACCGATGCCAGCATCAATGTAGCGATGGCACAGTCCGAACACCAGCAGAGCATCGCCCCTTCTGTGCAGGTGATTAACCAGGACGGCCAGTGGCAGACCGCCATAGAAAGTCTGGGATTTCCGAAAGGGAA
>DATFLS010000013.1:0-3244 GCA_035267465.1 bacterium | reverse complement strand
GCTAGGAATATATTTAAAAATTATATCAGATCAATACAATTTTCCCCGTTTTCAAAACTTCTCACCTCCATGCTACTCAATGGACATTTACAGGAAGAGCACCAATTCTTCCTCCAACCTGATCACTACAGTGTGATCACTTTATCCGCCTTCCACTGGGCCGCGATAATATCCGTCATGCCCCCAACAATCCCGACTCGCACCCGATCAGTGAGGCCGAAATATTGTAGGCAGGTATGACACACCAGAACGTAGCCCCCTTTCGATTCCATGCGCTGCAAATGGTCCAGCACCAGGAAATTTCCCACCACCAATTTAACACCCGCTGCGTACAGGCAGATCGCCTCGGAGAGGGTGTCGCTTTCCTCCAGCAGCCTCAGGTACTTCTGCAGGAGGGTGAGTTGAAATTCGGGTTCTGCCTGGCCCATGCCCTTCTTGGTCAGGAGGAGCGCCAGTGACCGGGTCTGTGTGTGTTTAGGGTTAGTCATTGTTGCCTCCATCTTGTGTGAATACCAAATGTGTCAGGAGAATCCTATTATTTTCTTTACTGTTTCCACAAGCGAGAAGGGTATTGTAAATTGCCCGAGCTGATTCTTTATTGTTTCTGGCTGACAATCACTTGCATCCGGAGCTCTTCTTTGACAAGCCCGTTGGGTATCGTGTTCCGGTAGCCGTAGGTGCGCGATCCCATGTCATAGTGAAAATAATTCCACTTTCGGGACCCGGAACCCGGAGGGGTGATCTCATGCCGGGACCGTTTGGCTCCCATCCAGGTCTGGGAGGCATACCCTTCGGCCAGAATCACAAACCCCACGGTTTCCAGGGCATCGCATATTCTGGTGTGGTAGTAATCGGTGGTCGGCACCATCAACCCCCGGTATTTGATCTTGACCACTTCTGATTCCCGGTTTGGGCGGGTTTTGGTCACATATTCTACCGGAGAGATATCCCCCTCACTATGTTTTCTTACCTGTTCTGATTGCAAGATACTCTCTCCGCCCGGGAGGACATCCTGCACCAGAAGAAAACATTCTCCAGGGTTCAGCAGTGCATACTGATTGCGGGCCGCTCTCCGGGGAAAGGTCAGTCCGTCATAGGACGAATTCGCCAGGGCCACCTTCCTTCGGCGTTGTTCCTCTGCACGTAACTGCAAACGGTATAAATCTCCGCAGCGGATATCCGCCTCGGGATTGTTATGACGCATCATGTCCACTAACTGCTCATTCACTTCGAATTGGATCCAGTGGTCTCCAAATTGTCTGGCCAGGTCCGGATCGCCCTGAATAATTTTGGTGTAAAAAAATCCCGCCCCCGCCCCGGTTTCCACACCAAGCTCCGCATCAGGCACCCAGGAGGTAAACACCTTCTTCATCAACGTCCGGTATGCCCCCAGCACGGGATCCCGGGCCGTCAACAGCTCAGTAACCGGCTGTGGCCGGGCGTGTCGAAATCCGGCCGCCTCTCTGGCCGGACTCAGGCCGAAGCGGTTCCAGGCGATGTGTTCAAAGAACGCTTCCCCAGGAAAATCCCATAATCCACTTCTGGCAGACTCGAAGGTTACTGGTTCCATAATTGTTCCCCACCAAATTGGAGTCTTAGAATATATGGAGGATGTACCTCCTTGTTTCGATGATCTTCCTCTGATCGCAGAGATTCGGGTTGATGATTGCAGGCACTACACAGCATTGGCAATAAAGGGCTTCAAACTTCGTGATTGTTTTCAAGTTTGGTCTAGTCATTGATTTTCTTGACAGCTTCCCACACCCCGATAAATACCAAAGGAATTTTTTCTTGCATTCTGATCTTTTTAATTCGGTATATATGGAATATTGACCTGCGACCGGCACCGAAAGGATGAGGGGAGATACTAAGAGGAAGATATGGCCCCTGATTATTTACCATGTTGACCACATCAAACTATGACAGCAACCGACTTGAATAACCATCTACCGAAATTATCGTACTTTATATAATTACTTGAAGAACAACAGGAATTCACGTGTGCAGAAAAGGAGTGAATTGAACCACCTATATCTAAACTGATCTCAAAAGCTTCTTACACAAGGGACATGCTTTCCTTTCAGCAGGTGGAACAATGGCTGGAGCAGACCAGACACAACTCTTACAAATAAAATGTCCTTTTTCACAAGTCTTACCACCCTTCACATCTCTCTCTTTACCGCAACTATCGCATATTCTTTTTGGCATATTTATTAACCTCGTAGATGTAAGGCTTTTTGTACAAACTCAATTAGACTCCTTTCGGTTATTTGGTGTTTACCTTGTGGTTAGTGATAATCCTCTACTTTCCTCCCGGTTCTCTGCTCTATTCCGCTGGCAAAAACATTTAGTGTGTCCATATCAAGATAGGCATCACTTCGAAAACATTCAGTTGTCTCTTCTTCTAAAACCCAGCGCAGTGCATCAATGATATCGCAAGCATACTCGACATGGTTGTTCTCGACTTCTTCTTGTGTTCCGTATTCTGCTATGAAACCTGTAACAATTTCCAGTTCATCCTTGAGTTCTTGAACATCTTTTTCGTTTTTCATGAGTTCCTCCTTTCTCATTTTGGACGTAAGCATAGGATTATCTATTTCGGTGTATAACCAAAAGGCGTTTCTATCAGGAAATTTTTTAGGAGTTTCGCTGTTCATTACACCGGTAACAATTAGTCCTGTCACGGTAATTCAACACACCACATTCCGGGCACTCCCATCCGCCCAGCTTGTTCACATCCTCGGTCCAGCCCTCCCGACTACATCTCTCCCGATGCCTCTTAACTGCCTCCTCTATCTCCCCGGGTAAAAGCGAAGCCTGCAGGAGCAAACAGATACACCGGGCCCCGCACAGTACGTTCTCTTCCCCGGGAAACCCGATCACCCGCCACATGACCATGGTGGCATCTTCCCCATCCTTCCACCGGCAGTCATAGCAGGGATGCGATTCGGTGCTGATCCAACGGTACAAATCTGTTTTATATGGATGACATGGTAAAATTATGATGAGTCTGCTATAGAAACTCAAAATGCACCTGAAGGGAAAAATACCCCAGTTTTCCGACGCATCCATTGTTGGATCGCTTTTACTCGGGGCCACATGCTGAATTATTCGATAAATAACAGACACCCCAGAGGAGATCAGGGATGTCAGGGTCCGGTCGGTCTCCGGATCGCTCAGGAACCGGCTGATGCGCCCGAAATTCACCCCGATCGCCCGCAGGAAGGCGTACGTCGCCGTCGCA
>DATFLS010000012.1:0-2114 GCA_035267465.1 bacterium | reverse complement strand
AGTTGGCAGTGGGCAGTGGGCAGTGGGCAAATGACCAGGAGTGTGCCGGTGCTTGCAGAAGAAAGAAGATAGTAAAGAGAAAAGATTTTCCTACCTCACTCCCCATCAACAACAACCAGCCCCGATACTGAAACATTTCCCAAAGCATAGGTTGGGAAAGTATCACATTTCCGATATACCGGGACAGGCCGGGCAGGCGTGGGATTCGTGGACGGATTTAATCATTCTTCAGGGGACATACACTAACGCAGACAGGATGTGAAAGAGGGCTCCCCGAATGAGTCACCCCTGTCCCAGCAGCTGCACCGTTTCATAGCCCTTGCGAATCAGGTTGGGGACCTGGTTGATATCCGCCATGTTGAACTCCGAGAGATCCGGCGCCAGCACGATATCTGCGTCTTCCAGCTGGATTCTGGTGGCATTCCGGGTGGCGATATTATATGAATTAATCATGATATCAATGATATTCTCCGGCTGATCGAATCCCTTTTTGGACAGCAGGTCCACCGCAATAATGGTATCGGCTCCCATCGATTGCAGCGGAGATACCGGCACGTTTTCGACAATACCGCCATCCACCAACAGATGTCCCCGGAGTTCCATCGGTGTATAGATGCCTGGGAGACAAGTGCTGGCCATCACGGCTTTTGCCACATCCCCGGAATTGAGCGTCACCTTCTCCCCGGTCCGGATATCCGCAGTCACCACCGCCAGGGGGATGTTCGCCTGACGGAATTCGACTTCTCCGATCACTTCATCCAGCAGCCCGCCCAGTTTTTCATTGGAAAGCAGTCCGTACTTAGACAGGGAGATCTGGGACACATCCAGCCAGTCCAGTTCGAGGACGATATCTTCAATCTCTTCTAACGACAATCCAAAGGCATACATGGCCGCTATGAACACGCCGATGCTGGTCCCGGTGACGGCGGCGGGCCGGATTCCTTGTTCGGTTAACGCCTTCAGGACACCGACGTGGGCCGCACCAAGCACTGCTCCGCCACCCAGGGCGAAGCCGATTTGTGCATTCGATTTCAATTCTTTCATGGATTCTTCTCTTCCTTGTGTTTGTGAGGCATCCTAACCCGGACCCAGGGATGCGACTTCACGTCTCCGGTAGGATCCTCACAATTCCGGGGTGCAGGATCAGTATAATTTTATGAAATTTCACATTTTGAACAAAGAACTCTGTACCATCCCCACAAGTTTTTGCACGGCATTTCCAGGAGCGGGATTCCCGGACCGGCTCCCTGTCCTGAATAGCATATCCCGGAGGGATCTCTGCGAAGGAACCGGCGACCCCACCACCTGTGAGCGAATAAAAAACCCACCGAGGTGATTCACCGCGGTGGGCTGTGCAGTCGGAGCGGCCGGATTTGAACCGGCGACCCCTACACCCCCAGTGTAGTGCGCTAACCGGGCTGCGCTACGCTCCGTTTGTAATTACTTCAATATAAGAAAAAATGTCTGTGTTCACAGCTGTTATTTTCTAACTATGAGCCTATTTAGAAAACGCACATAGTGTGCCCATCATTCAGTTTCATCAAGGAGTTGCAGGATTTCTCTCAACTCATGCTTTAATTGTTCGATGCTCTTGCGGATTGAGAGCATGTCGGGAGTCCCGTCGTCGGTATTGCCGCTCTGTTTGCCCTTCGCCAGCTGCTGCCGGGCGCCGTCAATGGTATATTTCTGATTGTACAATAGATCTTTGATCGTGAATACCAGCTCGATATCACGCTCCCGATAGGTGCGGTTCCCCGCCCGGTTTTTTGACGGATCCAGATCAGAAAATTCCGTCTCCCAGTATCGGAGCACGTACGGTTTTAATCCGGTGATTTCCGCCACTTCACCGATGGAGTAATACAGTTTCTTTAGAGGTTTCGACTTACTCATTGTGTCAAAAGGGAATCGGTTTCATTAGTTCAACAATCACTTTACATATGTTACCATCAGATGTTCAGGTGATCAAGTGATACTTGAAATGGCTGAGCGAAGCCCTTCCGATGGCTTGCGTCATCTGTCATCTGTTAATGATAACGACTTTGTTTGCAGGGATAGGCTTAAAAAATCCTTGAGCTGCCGGGTCATCTCTGTTGAAGGCGTCCAATCAATCAACG
>DATFLS010000011.1:0-4979 GCA_035267465.1 bacterium | reverse complement strand
ATGATGGCCCGGTCGCATATTCAACTGAACCAGCTCAACCAGGCGCAAACGATCCTGCGTAAATTCCGGACGCAATATCCAAATTCTCAGTATACGGATCTGGCGATGCAGTGGATTGAGCAGTACAATCTCTAGTCGCTCCTTGCTGTTTATCATAACGACGAAATACCAGAGACATCATTTTACTGGTATATAATTTCCGGATCTCTTGACTCATTCTCAGTCGCCGGTTATATTAATTGTAGATGATGTGCTATCTGATTTTGAGGAAGTCTTATTGGGATTTGATGCGTGTTTGATATCATACCTCACTTTTATTCTAACCTTAAATCCGGAAAGTATTTGAAAGAGAAAGGGTGAGCCCGATGGTTACCACAGCACAATTAGGTGGAGTACTTAATTTCGGACCATTGAATAAACCCATAACTTCATTTTATTTAAGTGTAAATGAGGAGGAAAAAAAGAATAAAAAACATAAAATTATTTTTAAAGATATATTAAAGTATAAATCAAATAAAACGTATTTTAAAAACCTTAGTGAAGAGGAGAAATCATCCGTTCAGAATGATTTCAAAAAGATCGAAGATTATATCAACATGGAATTCGATCTCAACGGGGACAGCAGCCGCAGTGTGGCTATTTTTTCCTGCTCAGAAGAGAATCTTTGGGAAAGCTTGAAATTTTCTGTGCCCATGGATACTTCCATGGTGGTGAACCGTCATCCCTATCTGCGACCGCTGGTTGAGGCGGTGAGCAGGCATCGAAACTATGCGATCATTTTGGTGGATCGGGCGAAGGCGCGAATTATTGAAATCCGGATGGGGAATCCCATCGAGCATTTTCACGTCCACGAAGAGGACATGCCGGATCAGGTGAAGAAAGGGGATTTCGGCGGGACCAGTGAGCGGCGCTATGAAAGGCATATTAATGACCACGTGCGGAGACATTTGAAAAATGTTGCCCAGGAAGCGAAGCGATTGCAGAGCGAGCATGACTATAAGTGGATCTACATTGGCGGTCGTCAGGTGATCATTAATGAATTCGAGAAACTCGTTCACTCTTATATTCAGGAACGCATGGTGGGGCATATTGTGGTGCAATCTCATGCTCCATTGGGTGAAGTGCTGGAAAAAGCAAGTGCCGCAGAGGAAGATGCCCTGTATAGTTACGAAGAACAGATGTTGGACCGTCTGCAAAATGAAGTGGCCTCGGCCAATCTCGGCATCAGTGGAATCCTGGGAGTGATCCAGGCCCAACAGAAGGGCCAGATTGATAGCCTGCTGGTACAAAAGGACTTTTCCAGGAAGGGGTTCTACTGTCCGAAGTGCAATTATCTCACCATCGACCAGGAGAAGGAATGTCCCATCGATGACACCAACCTCCTCCGAACGCCGGATATCGTCGATAATCTGATTTACAATGTCTTGAATCAGGGGGCATCGGTGGAAATGATTTACCGCGGAATGGATGATTTCAGTAATATAGGCGCCTTTCTGCGATTTCCTTTTGCCGAGCAGGAACGATAATTTCCAGAATTGTTCGCGCGCTGCACGTGTTCGGTGACCAAAATTCTGATCTGGAAGATAGTATCTATTTCAGCCCTCGCAGTTTGACTTATCGCCGGCTGAGTGAAACGATTACTGCTGCTTCCCGCAACCATTTGAGTACTGAGTGCCCATATGTACCGATAAAGATCTGATGTCTCCGAAGGCCGATCGCCCGGAGCCATCGCCGATCACTCGGGACAGTTCGCTGCAAAGTGATCTCTGGGATATGGAGTCTTTTGTGCGTGCAGCGTGTCCAGCCGTTCAGTAGAGATAGTCTAGCCCCAGCTGAAGGTGGCGCGGCGCTCCCATATTGCGTTCGATCATCACATAATAGTATTGGAAGAGGTTTTCGGCAGAGAACCGGAGTGTGAGGTGGTTTGATATCTGATACGAGCCATGCAGACTCCAGAGATGCACCGGAACCCGTTTGTCCGATCCGGTTGCGGGATTCGTCGGATACACCTGGACTCGCCGAATTTTGCTGCGATACTGGTATTCGACACTGCAGAGGAGTTTCCGGGACACCAGAATGTTCGTGGTAGAGACCACGCTGTGTTCATGCCGGTATGCCAGCACCGTATCCTGAGTGAGATCCCGGGGATGCAGATACGTGTACCCAATCACCTGGCGCACTGGCAGATACGGGACTTTCCATTCCAGCGCGATCTCCGTTCCCCGGATATTGGCGTTTGTGATGTTTTGAAATGAAATCGTGCCGGTTGCCGGATCCTGCAGCGGATCGATGAAGTTCCGGTAGCGTGAAGAAAACAGGGCCAGATCAAGGGTCAGCGCGGACGATTCATAATGTGTGCCGATCTCGCCACTCCAGCTGACTTCGGGCTGCAGATCCGGGTTCGGCACCACCTGAAAGATATATTGCCGAGTCCGGGTAAACCGTTCGGATATGGATGGGGAACGGAACCCTCTTCCAACGGAAGCCCGCACCGTCCAGGAATCGGTGAGGTTATGATTCAGTCCGATTTTCGGGTTCACTTGCATCAGGACGGGCCGGGCATCGATCTGCAGGAGGTCGGCCCTGAGCCCGGCCACCAGCCGCGTAAGCGCGGAAATGCTCCATTCATCCTGCAGGTATCCGGCCACATCATAGGAGGTGTGATTTCCCCAGAGATCCGCGATAATGCGATCTCCGGTCACTTCGATTCCCGCGGTCACTAAATGGGAAGAGGTGGCCTGATAATCCGTTTGCCATTCGGTAGAGAAAGTGTGGGAAACCGAGTAATCGTTGTTATCATGCTGGTAATTCTGAAAGGCCTTCCGGTAGTAGATAGTACGCCAGGTGTGTGCCATCCGGGAAGAGACCACATCGGAGTAGCTGAGCGCGACTTGGAGATGGTGATTGGTCAGGTAATCTCCCACCGATTCCAGCGGGACGTTGAAGGGGCGATGGGCATTTCTCCACTGGGTGACCACGCCGTGGATATCCCGAACCAGGTATAACCGGCCATTCCATTCGGTATTCTCAGACGGAGTCAGGTGGAATTTCCCGGTGACATTCCAGCGTCGATACCAGCCATTCTGGGAATATCCGGGGGAACTTCGATAGGAAAGGCCGGCGCGAACGCCCAGCGAATCCAACTGGCGCTCATGAGAAACGCTCCACATCCCGGTAATCAATGGCTGTTCCCGCCAGCGCCAGCTGGGATTTGACGGGACGGAATAGTAGCCGCCCTGCCCCCGGATAGTGGTGTGAGGCTGCTCGGAAATCGGCGTGGTGATCACGTTCACCACCCCGCCCAGCGCGTTGGACCCATAGAGAGCGGAACCGGCCCCCTTCAGGATCTCGACGCGCCGGATATTTTGCATCGGAATAGCGTTCCAGTAGATCCCGTCGTTATCCGAGGCCAGCACGGGGAACCCGTCTACCAACACCAGTACCCGGCTGCCCGCTCCTCTGGTGTAGCCGCTGCTTCCGCGGATATTAATCTGTCCCCCAATCATCTGGACACCCGAATGATACGGCAAGATCTCATTGATAGTGGTTGGCATGCGCAGACGGATCTCCGAGTCCCTGATGGTACCGATTGACACGGGTGAGTTTTCCACCCGTACCGAGCGTTTCTCCCCGGTCACCACCAGCTGAGGCGATTCCAGTACTGTCGGTTCCAGAGCGATCGCGAGCCGTGTGATTTCCCCGGCATGGACCGGGACCGTATCAATGGTCGCTTTATAGCCGATCATCGTGAATTGGATGGTATAATTGCCCGGTGAAATCCCCCGTATCCGAAAGGCCCCATCCGGTCCTGATGCCGTCCCCATCACTGTGCCCATGACAACAATATTGACCCCCTCCAGCCCCTGATCAGTGGTTTCATCAAGCACCCGGCCGGTGATGGTCCCGGGCTGGCGGGTCTGAGATGCCATTATGCACGAGGCGAAACCGAGAAGCATTCCAAAGATGATTGTACGCAGCCGCATCATTAAAAGTCCAGGGTATACTGAAAGTCACAGCGAATATCAATGCCCGGGGTGATTTCTTCATCATCCACTGAAATGAACCGGAACGGGGTGAGTTCGTCCGGATTTCCGTAGAGTCCCAGTACCTGGAAATACTCCGGATGGATAGCCAGAGAATCAAGCGGTTGTCCCAGGATTTTGCTGATAGGGACGGTTGTGGCAATCACTCCTGCAATGTAATTGCGCCCGGGATGGGCCTGTAAAAAATACGGCTGTTCGATTCGGGAGGTATCCAGGGGATCGGTATAGCCCAGGAGATTTTGAATCACCTGGGGAAAAGTGATACTCGGGAGGTATATACTCGAGACATCGGCAAATGCAACCACCGCTCCCTCCAGGGAATCCGGCCAGGGCACTTTCCCGCTGTTATCACTGGGAAACGTGATAGTCCCCTGGAAACCTGGTGCCGGCTGCAGCCCACGTTCACAGGATACGGCCACAACCACGAAGAGTATGAGAACAAAAATGTACGGTTTCATGATCTGTGATGATATTATAGGGAGATCCTCTTGCAGTCAAGCAAATTACGTCTGCTGATTCTGTGATTTGAGTAGATCAGGCTGTATCGTTTGTCCAGGGAACTCCCACAAAACCCTTTGCACTATGAGGAGTGGGATAGATATGCTGATACATTACCCTATACCCACTGGGTTTTCCAATTATTCAATCTGCGTGTATCCTCTTTCTCCGTGTCTATCCGGTGCGCCAGGCAAAGCCTGGGGTTTCCATATAGACTGAAAGGAGTCTATCATGTTCATTGCCTGTTTACCATGGAGTCGCGTGAGCGCAGCCAGGGGCGACCCGACCTGCGAAGCCTCAGAAGACGCAGGGGCGAGCCGCAGCGCAAGCGAACCTGCTTCGGCCTCGTTACACGAGAGTGGGGAGTGGCCAGGCACCCGGATTTGTTGAAGCCTATTATCTGCGAGGAAGCAACAGGCATGGGCACTCGCAGGACTC
>DATFLS010000010.1:0-2204 GCA_035267465.1 bacterium | reverse complement strand
CTTCAGTGCCTGATGCCCCGACCTTTTTCGGACCGAAGGAAACTCCGGACCTCACCGCTGACGAAACCTACGCCAGAGAAACCATCGTCAGCCAGCTCGCAACAGATAAAGGGATATCCGAAGACCGGGTGAACACATTGTACGGCAGTGAAATAGATAATGCCATCAGTCAGCAATTGCCCACGGTACCGGTGCCGCAAGGAGCACTCGATCAGGGAGTATGGGCTGTCCCCAGCGCCCAGGCGAGTGTCGGACTGCCGTTCGGAACAGAGGTCAATGTACGATATGCTCCTCCCTACGATCTGGGGGAAGAAATCGGTGAACTCTCATTGTTCGGCATCGGCGGCCGGATTAGCATCGACCAGTTTATACCTATCCCGTTCTTCCCGCTTGATATCGCAACCGGGGCATTCTTCCAGAATATTGAGTTGGGACCTGTGAAAATTAACTCCAATATAATACATGCTGAAATCAGCAAGAGCCTGCCGGTCTTTACTCTCTACGGTGGAGTCGGCCTGGAATCATCGACCCTGTCCGCTTCATACAGCTTTAATGACCCAATAACTCAAACCCCCCGGGATATCGATATCTCTGTGAAGGGTGACAATAAGTTCCGTGGAACGGTCGGTTTACGCATGCAGCTGCTCATTTTGGCTATCAATGCAGACTATAACTTCGCCCCGTATAAAAGTGTTAACCTCGGAGTCGGGTTGTCCTTCAGATAAACAGATCTTCCGGTCGGAACAAGAGAATCACTCCATCAGCCTCCGTCTCACCAGAAACGGGGGCTGACTGTTTTAGAGCGTTTCCATTGTACTAGATTGTCTCGCTCCATTTCATGAATGCTTATTTATGGTGGACAGCTGTACCATACCTACCCGCAACTTACTAAAATAATTACAATAATTTGCAACAAAAAGATAAAATACTTTAAAATTTGCACACGTAATCTCGTTTTCTTTTATTTTTTGTTGCACAGCGAAGAATTATGGGATAGATTTAGATAAAAGTAGTACAATCACAAAGTCGATGTTACGGGATTATGCAAAACACCTGGAACTGGAAAATCGAAAGAAAACGACGTCTGTGGTCTCACTCAACCTGCGTAATGTCAAGCCGCATACCTGGTCAGCCTGAGGGTCTCTCAAAGCGAGAAGATATTTCTATTGTATTCGTCGTTCAGAATATAAATTAGGTGTTTAAACCTGTTATCTTGCTCCGTTCAGCGCCCAGGGGAGTATTATGTCCATAAAAACCTTGGTGTAACTCCTTCGACCAGATGAATACACCGCAAAGTTCCGAAGTGGAGATCCTCCAGCAAATCATCACGTTGCTGGAACAGCTGCGAGACATCCGGCAAACTGCAGCCGGGACCGAAATCCCGGCAGAGTCCCAACAGTGGTTTTTTCAATCTCTGGTACATCATGCCCTTGATATGTTTCTGGTGGTTGATCCTGACGGCACTATCCGGTACGTGAATTCGGCTGTCCAGATTCTCCTGGGATACCAGCCGGGTGAGCTGCAGAGTCAGAGCCTTTATGACTTTCTGCACGAAGATGATCACGCCAAGGTACAGGATCACCTTTCCAGAGTGAAAGCATCGCCCGGTCAGACGTTACCGGCGTTTACGCTCCGGATACAAACGAAGGAGGGTGCCTGGAGAACACTGGAGAGCGTCGGGAAAAATTTACTCCACGAAGATGTGGTTTCCGGGATTCTACTTACGACCAGAGATGTCACAGAACGGGACGAACTCGAACAGGAGCTCCAGCGCGCCAAACGAATGGAGGCGTTGGGACTCATTGCCGGGAGTATCGCCCACGACTTTCGTAATCTGATGGCTGTCATTTTGGGATCAGCCCAGATGCTGCAGCTGAATCCCACTGAGGAAGAGAAAGATAAATTTCTGGAGATGATTATCTCCAGCGTCAATCGTGGAAAAACCATTACCCAGCGGATCCTGGCATTCGCGCATACCGAGAAACCCCATTTTCAAACCCTTTCCGGCTATCAGTATCTTGAAAATGTCCGTGAAATTGCAAACCACACCCTTCCTGATAACGTCGATATAGTTATTGAACCGTACCAGGGCGATGACCTGATTAAGGCCGATCCCGCGCAACTTCAGCAGGTGCTTTTGATTCTCTGCACGAATGCCGCCGATGCTATGCCTTCCGGTGGCAAGATCACACTGGCCCTGGAAA
>DATFLS010000009.1:0-13238 GCA_035267465.1 bacterium | reverse complement strand
TATGGTCCTCGGAAAGGGACCGTTATAGGGCGCAATACCGGGGAACCGGCTCGCTGGAAACGATATCGAGGTGGTACGGCGGGCGTCCTCTGGATTGATACGGAGGGTGCTGGTGAATTTGAACGACTGGTAAACCTCGATTCTAATCTTACCTCGCCGCTCTGGATTGACAACCGCATCTATTTCATCTCTGATCACGAGGGGATTGGAAACCTGTATTCCACAGAATTGGACGGTAGTGATCTGCAGCGGCACACTGACCACACTGAATTTTATATAAGAAATACTGCCACCGACGGGCGGAGTATCGTCTATCATGCCGGCGGAGAATTATATCGTTATACCATCGATACCGGGAGCAACCGGCAAATTGCTGTGGACTATAAAAGTCCTCGAGTTCAGCGAAACAGAAAATTCGTGGACGCCGCCAACTACCTGGAAGAGTATAACATTCATCCGGCCGGGCATTCCCTGGTGACCACGCACCGTGGAAAAAGTTATACCTATGCAAACTGGGAAGGTGCGGTCGAACAAATCGGAGCACCGAACGGAGTGCGATATCAGCATTCCAGGTGGTTGTATGACGGCAAGTCCTTCATTGCCGTCTCCGACGTCACGGGAGAAGAAGTACTTGAGATCTATAGCGAGGATATTACACAAGAGCCCGAGCAGTTGTCCCAGTTGAATTGCGGACGTCCTTTATCTCTGGTACCGTCTCCGGTGGAAAATAAAGTCGCTCTCTCCAATCATCGACATGAAGTGATGATCATCGATGTGAACGCACAGACCGGAAAGGTCATTGATCGCAGTGATTATCAGCGTATCAGAGGGCTCGCCTGGTCACCCGACGGCCGGTGGGTAGCCTACAGTTGCGCGGAAACGGACCAGACCTATTCTATCAAAATTGCCGAGCTCGGCTCCGGAGAGGTCCGACGGATTACGCCTCCGCGGTTCAAAGATGTCCGCCCTTCCTTCGATCCGGAAGGTCAGTACCTCTATTTCCTCTCCTATCGGGAGTTCAATCCGGTATATGACAGCATGTATTTTGATCTCAATTTCCCCAGGGGAGCTCGTCCGTACCTTCTCACTCTCCGGAAGGATCTGCCTTCGCCATTTATTCCACAGCCTGCTGCGCCAAAGAAGAAGAATAATTCCGGGTCGAACCCCGGCCATGAGAACGAACACCCGTCCGATGGTGAAACCGTGAATATAGATTTTGATGAGATCGAGAATCGGATTGTGGAATTTCCCGTGCCCGAGGCCCGCTATCAGCAGGTATGGGGAGTCCGGGGGAAGGTGCTTTTCAGTTCCGTGCCCATCCAGGGATCTTTGAATAGGTCCTGGGCATCAACACCTTCCGCGAAAGCCACCATCGAATACTATGACTTTCAAAAACAGAAAAGGGAAGTGGTCGCAAAAAACGTAGCAAGTTTTAAGGTTTCCCGGGAGAGCGAGACACTTGTCTACCGGTCCAAAAATCGGTTACGAATTCTTCCGGTCGAACCGTTACGGAAACATAAGAAGGGCACGTCTCCGGGACGAGAGAGTGGGTGGGTCGATCTGGCACGGGTGAAGGTCTCGGTGATGCCCCCGGATGAGTGGCAGCAGATGTTCCGGGAAATCTGGAGGCTTCAGCGCGAGCACTTCTGGACAGAGGATATGTCCGGTGTGGACTGGGATCGGATCTACCACCGGTATCAGCCGCTTCTTGGCAAGGTGGCGTCCCGCTCAGAATTTTCTGATCTGGTCTGGGAAATGCAGGGGGAACTGGGGACCTCGCATGCCTACGAGATCGGTGGCGATTATCCCCGCTCACCTGATTATAAGCAGGGATTCCTGGGCGCAGAGTTCGTATACGATCCGAAACAGAACGCGTATCAAGTGCAAAAGATTGTGCAGGGCGACTCCTGGAAAAAAAAGAGCAATTCGCCGCTCCGTCAGGTGGGCAGCCGGGTTGAGGAGGGTGACTTAATACTCTCCATCAATGGTCAGCGGGTATCAAAGACCACCCCGCCACAGATGCTGCTGGTTAATCAATCCGAGATGGAAGTGAAGCTGACATTCAGGAAAGCGGATAGCTCCGATATCTTTTCGATCGAAACCCAGGCGTTGAAGGACGAAACATCGGCACGGTATCGGCAATGGGTAGAACGGAACCGCGCATACGTGGCCGATCAAACGGAAGGACGGGTTGGCTATGTACACATCCCCAACATGGGACCGGATGGATATGCCGAATTTCACCGGTATTATCTGGGGGAGTTGCACAAGGAATCTTTAATTGTTGACGTGCGGTTTAACGGAGGCGGCCACGTATCCCAGCTCATTCTGGAAAAATTAGCGCGGAAGCAGATAGGATATGATGTGCAGCGCTGGGGGAAACCGGAGCCATATCCGGCGGAATCAGTATTGGGTCCGATCGTGGCGGTCACCAACGAGCTGGCCGGATCAGACGGCGATATTTTCAGTCATTCGTTCAAGTTGATGAACCTGGGAACCCTGATCGGAAAACGCACCTGGGGTGGAGTCATCGGTATTTACCCGAGGCATCGGCTGGTTGATAAAAGTATAACCACACAACCTGAATTTTCATTCTGGTTCCGGGATGTGGGATGGGGCGTGGAGAATTACGGGACGGATCCCGATATTGAGGTAGATATTACGCCGCAAGATTATGCCGCAGGAAGAGATCCCCAGCTGGAGAAGGCCATCGAAGTAATCCTCCGCGAGCTAAAAGCACATCCCGTGGAAGTACCGGATTTTACTGACAAACCCGATTTATCGTTACCGAGCTGAAATCCCCGGAAGGATATTACTTCCGGGCGCCGTACGTTCTTTATGACGGACAGAAGAAAGGAGCTGTTGTGATGAATCACGCACTGATGTCTTCTCGGCAAAATTGGAAAGCGTTCTTCAGCGTGATGTGGATATTCAGCCTTATTTTGTTGACCTCTCCGGTGTCAGGCCAAAACGATCCGGAGTTCACACCGTATGACGTTGCCAGGCTCAGGTATGTGGATGATGTGCAAATTTCTCCGGACGGTACCCGGATCGCGTATGCGCTCATCATCCAGCGGAATCCTTTTAAAGAAAGCGACGGCGCGGCATGGTATGAGCTCCATGTGGTCGATACCGAAGGCAACTCCCGGCCGTATGTCACCGGGGAGATCCGGGTTTCTGAGATCCGGTGGACTCCGGATGGATCACACATTTCCTTTCTTGCAGAGAGCAATGACGATGACACCCAGTGCCTGTATCGAATTCCCCTGGCAGGCGGTGAGGCGAAGAAGGTCCTGGAGCATGAAACGGACATTACCGCCTACTCCTGGAGTCCTGATGGTGACCAGGTGGCCTTTCTGGCAAAGGAGGCTAAAGGTGAACAGGAGAAAGAGCTCGGGGAGAAGGGATTCAATCAGGAGATCTTTGAAGAAGATTGGCGTCCTGTGCAGGTATGGATTGCAGAGGTAACCGCTGAAACGCCGGACAAGCGGGTACTGGATTTACCGGGTTCCGCTTCGGAGCTGCACTGGAGTCCGGCTGGCGGCGAGCTGGCGCTCGCATTAGCTCCCACTTCTCTGATTGACGACCACTACATGTACCGGCGGGTGAAAATTATTGACGTGGAGTCCGGTGAGATTATCACGGAAATCCAGAATCCCGGGAAGCTGGGGGAGGTGGCCTGGAATCCTACCGGGGAATACCTGGCGCTGATTTCCGGTATCGATATCCATGACCCGCGGGAGGGCCGACTTATGGTGGCAAATGCCACAAATGGCGAACTGAATAATATCCTGCCGGATTATCAGGGACATGTGAGCTCGGTCGCCTGGAAGGATGAAAATACCATCGTATATATCGGTGATGAGAACGTCCGGACCACCTTTAATCAAATTCGCAGAGATGGTTCCGGACAATCCACACTTATTCCGACCGAGGGACCGGTGTTCGAAAATTTTTCCATAGATGCCGACGGCCAGGCGGTAGCGTTTGACGCCGAATCACCACAACATCCTGATGAGGTCTATTATTCGAACATGGGATCGAGTGTACAGCGCCTCACCCGTCATAATCCCTGGCTGGCCCGGAAGCAGTTCGGTGAGCAGGAAGTGGTGAGGTGGAAGGCCCGGGACGGTTTAGAGTTGTGCGGCATTTTGATCAAACCGGTGAATTGGAATGAAAATACCCGATATCCCCTTATCCTTTCCGTCCACGGAGGACCGGAGTCACATGATGTTAACGGGTGGCTCACCAGCTATGCCGATCCCGGTCAGGTCGGGGCCTCCCAGGGATTTGCGGTGTTCTATCCGAACTATCGCGGGAGTACCGGCCGGGGAGTGGAATTTTCCAGGTTAAGCCAGAACGATCCGGCTGGCAAAGAATTCGATGATCTGGTGGATGCCGTGGATCATTTCGTTGACACTGGGCTGGCTGATAACGAGAAGATTGGTATTACCGGCGGATCCTATGGCGGTTATGCCTCTGCCTGGTGCGCAACCCATTATTCGGATAGATTCGCGGCGAGTGTCATGGTCTTTGGAATCAGTGATAAAATCTCCAAGACCGGAACCTCCGACATTCCCTGGGAGCTCTACCTGGTGCATGACTCCACCTGGCCCTGGGAAGATTGGCAGCACTTTCTGGAGGCGAGTCCGATGTACTACGTTGAGCAGGCGGAAACACCGCTGCTCATTACGCATGGTGAAGAAGATACCCGGGTCCATCCCGGGCAATCATTGGAACTCCACCGGTTTTTAAAGGTCCGGAATGCGGCCCCGGTGCGATTGGTGTTCTATCCGGATGAGGGACACGGTTATGGCTATGCCGCACACCGGCTGGATCATAACCTCCGGTTAATGCGCTGGATGAACCATTATCTGGAAGGGCCTGGTGGAACCCCACCGGCGTATCAACTTGAGTATCAACAGGAGCAGTTCGAGTAGTGAAAGCATCGGTTTCACTGTTAGGTTGCCGGGGAGAGGAACGTATCGAACACCTTCGGATCAGTAAAAGCAGGAGCAGCAAAGGAGGCGGCAATGAGTGACAGACAGCAGGTAATGGTGATCGGAGCGAATCGCGGGTTAGGTCTGGAGTGGGTTCGCCAGTGGCTCCGGCGTGACGCCAGGGTTTATGCCACGGCCAGGGAACCCGGGAAAGCGGAAGACCTCCAACGTCTGCAGGAAACCGCCGGTGATCGGTTATCTGTTCATCAGGTCGATGTCAGCAGCGATGAATCCGTGGCGAATCTGGCGGATGAATTGAGTGATGTCTCGCTGAACATTCTCATCCATAATGCCGGAGTGATGGGACGTGCGGGATTGGAATCTCTGGACACAGGGAAAGTGCTGGAGGTGCTGAACGTGAATAGCGTAGGACCGTTACGCACTGTTCGTGCGTTTCTCGACCAACTCACCCGTTCCGAGGGTCGCAGTAAAATCGCACTGATTACATCTTTGATGGGTTCGATTGCCGACAATGGAAGCGGCGGATCCTATGCCTATCGTATGAGCAAAACGGCGTTGAATATGGCCGGCAAATCCATGGCGGTCGATCTGGCGGGTGATGGGATCGACGTAATCATCCTGCATCCCGGTTGGGTGCAGACGGATATGGGAGGAGCAGCAGCCCGAATCAGTGTGGAGGAAAGCGTGACCGGGATGATGGGTATGCTTGATAAGCTAGACGCCTCACTCTCCGGCACTTTCTGGCACTCGAATGGGAACGAACTTCCCTGGTAACACAGGTCGGTACTTGTCACCATCGATGAATGATGCAATCCTTTGATCCTTCGTATATCCAGTCCGGCAATCCTGTCGGAAACGCACTTCTGTCAATGGGGTCGATTGCTCTCAATCAAAAATTTGCAAAGAAGACGTTGGATGTTATATTACCTGACCAGACTGCTTTTATCATATTACGCAGGCTTTAGTTCGAAATACATTGGACGATTATAAGAAATAAAAGAGTGAAGCGATGGCAATCGAAACCGTCCGGTTGGTAGAAATTGACGAATATCTCAGTACAGAGGCCCTGGGGAAGAGTACCCGCCGGCAAATCCATGCTCTCTGGGATGATTCGTACCAGATAGTGTGTGATTTTTCACAGGTACTCGGGATGACCGGTGCCTTTGCCGACGAAGCGTTCGGAAAGATGCTCGTTGAGTTCGGATTGGACAACTATACGGACAAAATACGTTTCCAGAATCTAAACGATGTGGTGCAGGCGGTGCTCAAAGGAACGCTCTATCGGCGCTATCGCGAGATGAAGGGCGGCCCGGACTGGCGGAATTAATACTTGCCCACGTGTGTTACCCTCTCATTCATCCCAGGATTGAAAAATCCGGGGAACCGCGCGCAGTACTTTGAAAAATTTACCGATCCTCTGCCAGATAGATTTACTGTGAAGCAGCTCTAACAGTGCCTTCAGCGATTGATACAGATGTTCATCATAAGGATACCACCAAAAATTTTTCTTTACAAATGGCAGTGTGTCACGGATAATAACCTGCGGCTGTGTCATTTCGTCGAACCCGAATTTCCCATGTGTCCTGCCGATCCCGGATTGTTTGAAACCGCCCCACGGCGTCTCCGGCAGACCGTGGCTCATTAAATGATCGTTAATCATGACCGCCCCTGCTTCAATCCGGCGTCCGATGGCCTCAGCCCGCTTCTGATTCTTTGACCAGACCGAACCGGTCAAACCCATGTGAGAATCGTTCGCCATCCGAATGGCCTCTTCGATCTGGGCGTATTTCATGACACCCAGAACCGGACCGAAGGTCTCCTCCTGCATGATTTGCATTTCATGAGTCACGTTGGTCAAAACCATGGCCGGGACAAATGCATCCTGAATATTCGTCTCAAGCGCGGGCGACTGGGCATAGACCTGAGCGCCGGACTCGAGTGCCTGGGTGAGGTGAGCCCGGGTCTTTTCAGCCTGCTCCTGCGAGATCATTGGTCCTAGTTCGTAGTCGTTCGCTTCATTGTCGCCAACGCTGAGATGGTGAAGCTTCCGGCGTAATAGGTCCAGAAAAGTATCATAGACGGAGTCATGGACATAAATGCGCTCGATCCCGCCGCAGGATTGGCCCGAGTTCTGCAAGCTGCCCCAGAGTGCTCCGTTTGCGGCTCGCTCCAGGTCTGCATCTTCACACACAATCATTGCATCATTGCCACCCAATTCCAGGGAAACAGGGGTGAGCGACTGGGAGGCCTTTGCCATTAAAAGTTTCCCTACTGCAACCGAACCGGTAAAAAATAGTTTGTCTATTCCGGAGTTCATTAACGCATCACCGGCCACGTTCCCGGGCATTTTCACCAGTCGAAAAAGTCCGGACGGGAGGTCCGCTGCCTGAATGCACTCTTCAATCATTACCCCCACTTTTTGTGTGCGGGAAGCCGGTTTAAGCATCACGGCGTTTCCGCTCAACAGCGCGATCACCACCTCGTGAAACGGAATGGTAAAGGGATAATTCCAGGGAGAGATAATTCCGATCACCCCGAACGGATGACGGTAAACTTTACTGCGTTTAAAGCTGAACACGATATGACCGGCTGAGATGCTTCGCGGGCGCAGGAACTTTGGGGCCTGACGGGAATAGTACCGGACGGCATTGGCAGTGGAAATCACCTCGGTACTCAATGCATCAATCCGGGATTTCCCGGTGACCTCATGGATGAGTCGAGCAGTCTCATCCGCAGATTGTACAAGATAGTCTCTGATAGCAGAGATACGTTTGGCCCGGGTCTTCACCGGAACCTCTGACCAGGTTTGCTGCGCCTTCCTTGCATCGTCTATGATTTGAGGGAGATCTTCTATGATTGTTTGTTCCATCAACTTAATTCGTATATAGTTCGGAAGAAAAGTTGTTATATGATAACGGAAAAAATGGTCATTCCAAATAGCTTTCAGACGGATTTCAGGTAGATAAACAACCAGAATCAATTTGCTTCCTGAGCGGAAATTAGATAGTTTTTTAAGTATTTTATGGACGCTATTCACATCAAGAATATGGTCTTTTATGGATATCACGGCGTGCAATCTGAGGAAAACACGTTGGGAGCGCGATTTGAGGTGGATACAACGCTGTTTACCGATCTTTCGGCGGCCATCGAAACAGATAAACTGAGTAAGACCATTAATTATAACGAGGTCTATAGCCTCATCGAGCAAATTGTCACCGGTCAGAAGTATTATTTAATCGAGGCATTAGCCGGTGAAATTGTCAAGCGGATTTTTCACCAATTTCAAACAATTCACAAGGTTAAAGTGAGCGTTCGGAAACCGAACGCCCCCATTAAAGGAGTATTGGATTATGTCGAAGTCCAAATCGAACGAGAACGAAACACCTGAAAAACAATCTGATGGGCAATTTATCGTACTTTCTCTGGGATCCAATATCGGCGATCGACTCACCTATCTCGAGAATACTCTACAGAAACTGAACGAACAACCGGATATTTTGGTATTTGATAAATCATCAGTGTATGAAACTCAACCGTTAGAGGATCCGGATCAGGCCCTCTTCCTGAATATGGTGGTGGCGGCCCGAACAAAATTATCTCCGCGGGAATTATTGCAGACTATGAAACAAATCGAGAAGGATCTGGGGAGGAAAAAGCGGCGGGAAAAGGGTCCCAGGGAGATCGATATTGATATTATCTTTTACGGGGATCAGGTGATTGATGAGCCGGATCTGCAGATTCCGCATGAACGGTTCCATGAACGGAAATTTGTGCTGGTGCCGTTAAGCCACATGATCCCGGGGTTTATCAGCCCGATTCACGACAAGACCATTGCCAATCTACTGAAGGAATGCCCGGATGGCAGTCTCATTCAATTATATGAACATATAATCTGAGATGCGAAACCTGTACTACATTGCAATTGAGGGGGTGATCGGTGTAGGAAAGACAAGTCTGGCAAAACTGTTAAGTGAACGGCTGAAGGCAAAACTCGTTACGGAAAATTTCGATGACAACCCCTTTTTGAAAGATTTCTATGCTGACCGGGAACGATTTGCATTCCAGACGCAGCTCTGGTTTTTACTCAGTCGATATCGACAACAAAAGGAATTGCAACAAATCGAGTTATTCCACCGTTTACTGATTACAGATTACATGTTCGTTAAAGATCGGCTGTTTGCATTTGTGAATTTGAGCGATAAGGAATTACTATTGTACGAAAAAATCGCAGATCTGCTGGAAAAAGATATCCCGAAGCCAGATCTGGTAATTTACTTACAGGCAGATACCGAACGGTTGGTAAAGAATATCCGACAGCGGGGACGATCCTTCGAGAATCGGATAACACCGGAATACGTCGACCAGTTGAATCAGGTTTATAATCAATATTTCCTCCAGTACAACCAGAGTCCTTTGTTGATAATTAATGCCACTGAAATCGATTTTGTCCATGATGCCGGGGATCTCGAGGAGCTCATTCGGACTATCCGTCAGCCGATCTCAGGGACCAAATTCTACAATCCTTCGTTAACTTAGCAGACCACAGAAGGGGTGAGTATGATTCGAGTAGTTCTCTGGCTGGCGATCATTTATTTAGCCTGGCAGGCATACAGAGTACTAAAACACGGCGTCTACTTCGAGCGAGATGATCAGGTCAAAGGGAAACAGGAAAATCCGAATATCGACATTGACGAAAACGACATCCAGGATGCTGATTTTAAAGATATTAAACAATAGCACACATGAAATCGAATGGCTCGAAGTAATCTGTCAGGAAAACCCCGGACCGGAAATTTAAATTCATGAACACGACAGTTCCTCCGGTTCCTTCTGCTGAAAGTGTCTATCTCGATCATCACGCAAGCACCCCTCTCGAACCTTCCGTACTCAACGCAATGCGCCCCTGGCTCGAAAGGGGATATGGCAACGCTTCCAACACCCTCCATGGGCATGGAATTGAGGCTCGTACAGCAATAGAGTGGGCTCGCGTACAGGTGGCATCTCTGATTAATGCAACACTTGGGGAAATTATCTTTACCTCCGGCGCGACCGAAGCGAACAACATGGCCCTCTTCGGGAGTATGGATGCGATTGAGCGTCCGGGAGTGCTGGTGATTTCTACCCTGGAGCATGAATCAGTCACACAGCCCGCCCACCAACTCGCCCGGCGAGGACACACACTCCTCCGAATATCGGGAGACAAAGACGGACTCATCGATCCCGGGGACGTAGAAGCCGCACTTAAAAATCACCGGGTAACCCTGCTTTCTATTATAGCAGTCCAGGGGGAAATCGGCACCATCAACCCTATCCCGGAACTGACCCGGTTAGGCCATAAATATGGCGCACTGGTTCATACGGATGCCGCCCAGGCAGTCGGGAAAGTGCCGGTTGATGTGGAGGAGTGGGAGGTCGATTATCTCACCATTGCTGCGCATAAGATGTATGGTCCCAAGGGAGTTGGTGCGCTGTATAAAAAGCGGGAGGCGCCGATTGAGCCACTTCTGTACGGAGCCGGACACGAACAGGGGCTCCGGCCCGGGACCGAGAACGTCCCGTATCTGGTCGGATTTGGACAGGCATGTGTGCTTGCCATGGATGATCTGGAACAGGAAATGCGAAGACAGCGAGATTTACGTGATTTTCTCTGGCAAACTCTGCAGGAACACATCCCCGAAATACGACTGAACGGCCACAGCGAGCGCAGGCACCCGGGGAACCTGCATTTGAGTCTCAAGGATGTCCAAAGCCTCGACCTGCTGAAGGCACTGCCCGGCTATGCATTGTCCGTGGGATCGGCCTGTCACTCGGCGAATCCCATGGAGAATCCGCTGATTCAATCGCTGAATATTCCCGAAGAATACGCCCGGGGATCGATACGCATTGGGTTGGGCAGATCGAACACCAGACAGCAGATCGAACAATTTGCATTCGATTTTAAGGAAGCTTATCATAAGATATCGCAGGTATAGGCAGGGGGACAGGGAGTTCCCGGAATCAACAAATTTAGAGAGATTGCCAAAGTACATGAAAACAGAATCGAATCGTGAAGTCATTGTTGTCGGGGATAAGGTACTTATCAGACCGGAAGAGGAAAGCAACAAGACCGAATCCGGGTTGTATCTCCCCGAAGGGGTGAAGCAAAAGGAATCCGTCCAGGGCGGCTACATTGTGAATGCCGGACCGGGATACCCTATCCCGGATATTGCGAATGAAGATGAACCCTGGGAGACCCACCACAAGGAAAGTGATATCCGTTACATCTCTCTCCAGGCCAGGGAGGGAGACTATGCGGTGTTCTTACGGAAAAACTCGATCGAGGTGGAAATTGATCAGGAAAAATATGTGATCGTGAACCATGCCAGTATCTTGTTGTTATTGCGAGATACCGAAATTCTCACCTGATGGGTATTCCTTTTATCTCTACTTTTTATAATTCCGGAGGTCTCGTATTCGTTCAAGAGAAAGTATAATCCAACCTGTTATTTCGCAAAAAAATTCATATATTTACAATTTGTGTGAAGAATTGTGAAATCGGGCAAAAGACTGCATTGACAACCTAGAGAAATGGATCAGGAGGATGTATGAATGACAGAATTGTAGACTACCTGGGAGATGAGGCAGATTCTTTGCTGGAATATTCCTGTGAGGGTGTTTCCAAAGATCGACTCCATCTTCCGGGCCCGGATTTCGTTGACCGGGTCATGTCCGCAACGGATCGGAATGCCCGTACCATGCGCAATATGCAGGCTATCTTGGATCACGGAAGGCTCGGCGGCACCGGATACGTTTCAATTTTGCCGGTTGATCAGGGAATCGAACACTCCGCTGCTGCATCGTTCGCACCCAACCCGGATTATTTCGACCCTGAAAACATTGTCAAACTGGCGATGGAAGGTGGCTGTAACGCAGTCGCATCAACGCTCGGCGTCCTGGGGAGTGTGTCCAGGAATTATGCGCATAAGATCCCATTCATTTTGAAATTCAATCATAATGAATTACTCTCTTATCCCAATAACTACGATCAGATACTATTCGGCAGTATCGAGCAGGCATTCGATATGGGCGCAGTGGCTGTTGGGGCGACGGTCTATTATGGATCCGAAGAGTCCAATCGGCAGATTCAGGAGATCAGTGAAGCGTTTCGCTATGCCCACGAATTGGGAATGGTCACCGTGCTCTGGGCGTACTTACGCAATTCCGCCTTCAAGATCGGGGGTACAGACTATCATACGTCCGCCGATCTCACTGGCCAGGCCAATCATCTGGGCGTCACCATCGAGGCGGATATTATCAAGCAGAAACAGGCGACCAACGATGGCGGGTATCCGGCGATGGCCAAAGAATACGGGAGTTTTGGCCGAACACATGACAAGGTGTATGATGAATTGGTACCCGATCATCCCGTCGAACGAGTCCGCTGGCAGGTCGCCAATTGTTATATGGGCCGGGCCGGCATGATCAATTCCGGTGGAGCGTCTGGTGATAATGATTTCCAGCAGGCGGTCCGGACGGCGGTGATTAACAAGCGCGCAGGAGGTATGGGACTGATTACCGGCCGCAAGGCCTTTCAGCGTCCCATGGAGGAAGGAGTGCAAATACTGAATTCGGTCCAGGATGTGTATCTGGATGATGAGATCACTGTGGCCTGACTCCTGAGCTGGGAAGCCAAGGTGCAAGCCCTCCGGAATATCGGAGGGCTTTTTTATTTTCAATGAATAATGTAAAACACTTGTTCGAGTAAAAAGGCGCAGACCAGGCCTGCATACGTCCCCAGTACATACCCGCCGATCCCCAACAGCACACCGACCGGTGCCAGCGCCGGATGAAACGCGCTGGCAACAATCGGGGCCGAGGCGGCCCCACCGACATTCGCCTGCGATCCTACCGCCGCAAAGAAGATAGGCGAACGCAGTTTCCATCTGGTGAGGAGGATTAAAGTTGCATGAAAACTGAGCCAGACGGCACCAATCACCACCATCCCGGGGACTTCCATCACCCGGGCAAACTCGGCTTTGGCCCCGATGGTCGCCACCAGCAGATAGAGAAACACGGACCCCACACTGCTGGCACCGGATCCTTCCAGATTCCGCAATGGGGTAAATGAAATAATCAGGCCCAGAGTGGTTACAAAAATCACCACCCAGGTGAAGCTGCTAATGATATTGCCGACCTCGGGCAGGAGTTGAGAGAGAGCCTGGCCCACCGCAGTGCCGCCCAGGGCGAGGGTCGCAATCAGAAGGAGATCCGGCAGATTGGTCGGCTTCCCGACTTCCT
>DATFLS010000008.1:0-3290 GCA_035267465.1 bacterium | reverse complement strand
GCAATTGATACGTTACGTACCTCGTACGATTCTGCCCAGGTCGCTATTCAGCAGGCAGCGAACAGGAGTATGAACGTGGAAGACCTGCAGTTTAATCTCCGATCGGTACGCCAGGAGCTTATCCAGTCCCGGACCATGATTCACAGTTTCGATACCACCCGGGTCAACGAGCATAAACGCGCCGGGCTCTCCACCTCCCGGGATATTATCCGGCAGGCGGATGCGCTGGTCGATGAGTATTATTTCCGCATGACCGGATTTGGTATTTTTACACTCATTATTACACTTATCGCGATTTTGTTTTATCTGAAAATCAGACAGATTGAACGCAGACAGCCACGGGAATAATCCGCCGGAGAATCCGAGTTCCCAGCGATCTGACCATTTCATCGGCTATCCAAAGGAGGGTGGGGTTGAAATCACTCAGAACCTGCGATTTACTCTTTTGTACAACCGGGTGAATCATGGGAGCGGAACAGGTGCCCTCCAGTGGTCTGTCAACCATTGCACGAGTTGTACCACCAGACGTGGTATCCAGGAGAAAAAGGGATTGGTATGAACGAGGATTCCCGAAAAATCGATCGGTTGGAACAACAGATCGCCCGGTTGGAGCAATCCATACAGTCGCTGGACAATCGTATTTCTCGCCTGGAAAGTGCGGCCCCTGAACGAACGGGCTCCCTAGCAACGCCAACTGCACAAATGGAAATAGCGGGATCGGCTGAAGAGAAGCTGCCCAAAATGACCACGCTCAACCTGGAGCAGCGTATTGGCGAGTACTGGTTCGGTCAACTGGGCATTGTCATTCTCATCATCGGGCTGATTTTTTTCATCACCTATACCTTTGCCGAATTCCCGCCCCTCTGGCAGGCAATCGTAGGCTATGGAATCACAGCAGGGATTTATGGGATCTCCCGTGTCAAAACTGATCGGTTTAAACTCCTTGCGAATCTGCTGCTGCCGGGGAGTCTGTTTCTGTTGTATTTTGTGACTTTGCGGATGCACTTTTTCCGGGAGTTTCCAATCATCGGAAATAAAACGCTAGCACTTTCTCTGCTCATTGTTGTGCTGGGCGTGCAGTGTTTTGTGGCCGTTCGACACCGCTCACAGTTCCTGGCTGCGATCCCGGTTCTGCTGGGCTACACCACCGCCCTGCTTTCCGATACCCACCATTTTGCACTTATCACGATTCTGGCGACGTCCGTGGTGGCAGCCCTGTTCCTTTCCATCTATCACTGGCAGGTACTGGGCATCGGAAGTATTTTCCTTTCTTATCTGGGATTCCTGCTTTATTTGCTCAATAATCCACTGTTGGGCAAACAAATTCAGATCTTGCCGGAGCATGACTGGATTCTCGTCTACCTGCTGGCCGCCCTGGTGGTGTTTGCTCTGGTGAGCTTCCGGCCCCGGGTGAATGAGTATTTGAATACAACTGCTCGTATTCTGCTCACCACGGTGAATTCCAGTGGATTTTACTTGGTGGGGTTCCTGGTTACGTTCCAGTTCTTCCGTTCGCAGCTGGATCTCTGGAATTTTATTTTCTTTGGGATTTTATTCACGATAGCTATTGCCAACTGGACCATCCGGAAGAGTAAGTATTCCACCTCGTTTTACGCCAGCTTCGGCTATATCGCCCTGACGGTCGGCATCCTGACGGCGACTGAGGTTCCTGATCTGTACCTGTGGCTTGCGTGGCAGAGCGCACTGGTCATCGGGACTGCCATCTGGTTCCGATCCGGTATCATCGTCTGGGCCAACCTGGGGATATATACCCTGGTGTTTGCGATTTATCTGCTGACCGGAAATTACAGCTGGCTGGTCAATTTCAACTTCGTACTGGTGGCGCTGTTAAGTGAACGCGTGTTGGCTTTTTCCCGGAACCGGTTTCTCACCTTCCCGGGGATATTTCGACATATCTATCTGGTTACCGGATATCCACTCCTGGTCTTCGGATTATCGTTGGTGCTGCCGACTCCTTATGTCAGCATTGGCTGGTTGGCTGCGTCCGTCGTATATTTTGGCGGGGGGTATGTGCTGGACATCCCATCCTACAGGATCATGGGTATTGGTGGCTTTCTGCTGACAGTGGCCCGCATCTTTCTGATTGATCTGGCTTCACTGGAGCTGATCTATCGGGTATTCTCGTTCCTGCTGGTCGGGCTCGGGTTGTTAGTTGTCGGCTTCTTATATGCCAGACGGCGATGATTGAGTGCAGAAGTCATAAAAATACCTCCGCTTCCGGTATTGAGAATTTCATCAATTTTAAGAATCGGATCCCGTTATTTTTTTCAACATCAGGAAGTGAAATCGAGAATTATTATCAATATCATTAAGCAGGCGGGTTCAATACTTTAAAAACTGTATAATGATGGCAGCAATATTTCCTATTCGGAGAAAATGTGTTGAATTATTCAACGTACTTCATTATAAAAAAATACATCGCTGCCCAAATCCTGAGAATGTACCATCTTTGGCACATTATTTGTCGAAGATAAGTGATGAAAATAGACAACACAGTCAAATGGCAGTGTAGACGGAGGACTTGTTGTTTCTTTTCGCGGTCAGCTATTATGAGTAGCAGCAAATTGTTTTGTTGGCAGGTTCGATCAAAGAAGAGTTTAGTTAGTGCTTAATCGAAGGGAGTTTTGCATGAAACGGTTGCCTGCAATATTTATGACAATGTTAGGATTGGTGACTCTGGGATTTGTCACCTGTGAAAAGGAAGTAGAGAAAATCGTCGAAGCACCCCCGGCCATTCAGGTGACGAGTATCTGGGCATCGGATACAACGGTGACTCAGGGGCTGACGGTGCAGCTCTCTGCCACGATTGAAACGGAAGAGGGCGTGGATGCCAGTGCGCTGAAATACAGCTGGTTTTCCGAGAAAGGCCATCTGGAGGTTAGCTCCGGTGATACTGCTGTGTGGGTGGCACCGGAAGAGGATGGCGTGGCCAAAGTATCTGTGCACGTTACCGACGGCGAAAATATTGCTATCGGGAATAAGAATATCGGTGTGAACGTGTACACGCCGGCTGCGGATGTGTATTATATTGGCGCGGAGCAATGTATGCAGTGCCATGGGGAAACCCACACCGAATGGAGTGAAACCGGCCATGCCGAAGCTTGGGCTGCCTTACAGAGCAGCGGTCATCCGGCCCCGTACTGCGAGCCATGCCACTCAGTCCAGCAGGACCCCACGGAAGGCAACTCCGGGTATGACGAAGTGCCCACTATGAAATTCGAGGATGTGCAATGCGAGTCCTGTCACGGTCCCGGTAGTTCTCACGCCGG
>DATFLS010000007.1:0-10295 GCA_035267465.1 bacterium | reverse complement strand
CCTCCCCGGATTGATTCCATGCTGATAAATACGGTCCCGGCCACTCATGGGGAAACCATTTACAACGAAATGGCCGTGAGCAACGGATTGCCGTTT
This sequence comes from bacterium, assembly GCA_035267465.1. Taxonomy (GTDB): domain Bacteria; phylum Fidelibacterota; class JAANXI01; order JAANXI01; family JAANXI01; genus DATFLS01. The sequence continues at coordinate 10,199 of DATFLS010000007.1, read as the reverse complement.
CAGGTGATTCCGCTGAAATATAAACCGATTCTCGCCGGCACCGTTGAGCTCAAGATTCTGGAGGAAGATGATCAATGGTATCGCTGGGAAGCAGTGCCCGACTTTGATGCATCGGGTCCGGAAGACCGGCATTTCACCGTGGACCTGGAGGACGGGAATCTCCGGTTCGGGGACGATATTCATGGAGGAGTTCCCCCGGCTGCCGGAACCGGAACCAAAAATATTCAGGTAATTCGGTATCGTGTGGGTGGGGGAGAAACAGGAAATATCCCTGCGGATGATATCACAGAAATTCTGGAGCCGAACACGGAAACCCTCGAAGTCACAAACCGGCGACCGGCAGCAGGAGGTGCGCCCGCGGAGTCATTGGACGAAGCAAAATCCAGAGTGCGGCGTGATTCCAAGCGACGAACCCGGGCCGTCACCGTGGCGGATTTTGAAGAGCTGGCGCTGCAAACTCCCGGAGTGCGACTTGCTCGGGTAAAGGTGTTACCGGAATATCATCCCAAACTCCCGGCAATTGAGATACCCGGAGCCGTCACAGTAGTGGCCGTTCCGAAAATTTTATCCGGAATGAACAGGCAGCTGCCGGTGCCGAGTGACGGATTTTTGCAAAATATATACAAGTATCTGCAATCGAAATTACTGGTCACCACCGATCTGCACGTGATTGCTCCCCGATTCGTTGAAGTTCAGGTGACAGCCCAAATCCGGATCGAGCCACGGAAGAGTGTCGAACGGGTGAAAATGGCAGTTGTTGAGGCGTTACGCATGTTTATCGATCCGCTGAGCGGCGGCCCGAACCAGCAGGGATGGCTCTTCGGCAGGCCGGTGTACCGCTCGGAAATTTACCAGGTAATCGAGGGCGTCGAAGGTGTGGCCTGCGTCGACACGGTGACCCTGGCCGGCCAGGGATGCCCCGGCAGCACCCGGGAAAAAATCCTTCTGAGGAAAATAGATCTGGTGTATTCGGGTGACCATATAATCAAGGTGCGCTCTACATAGATAAGAGGCGATTCCGAGGCGATTTATGAATGAAACAGCGGCAAAAGATTTTCGATATTTTGTGATAAATACCCCGGAAAAATGGCGCCAGGGATTCGGGAGTTCGGTGCTGTTAAATCAAGACGGGCATCTGACTCTAACACCGAAACAGACTATTTCATCACTGGGGGACCTGGGCCATGCTACAGGGATTGCCATTGACAAACAGGATAACCTGTTCATTCTCGACGCCCTCTGCTGCGGATTATTCCGATATTCTCGACAGGATGCGGCCCTGGTGAGGGTGAACTGTTTCGGAGGATGCGGGCAGGATTATGGAGAATTCCGGTTCACTTCGGCGGAACAGAAGGAGTATGCCGGAGGATTGGCGTTCACAGGATCGACGTTATTGGTGGCTGATACCTATAACCACCGGGTACAGGGATTTTATCTGCCATATCATCAGATCCGATTTGTGCTGGGAAGGGAAGAAAACTGCGAACCGGTACCCGGCACGGCTCCGGGAGAATTCAACCAACCCAGGGATATCGTCGCCGATAGTCAGGGCCACTTCTATGTACTGGATTATGGTAACCGGAGGATACAGAAGTTTAATCGCATCGGACAGTTCCGCCGGCTAATCGGGACTGATGGAATGGTAGAACAGCCGGAGAGTTTCGCCATCGATGCTACAGATTGCCTGTATGTGCTCGATTCCGGAAAATCTACCGTCGAAAAATTCGACAGTATGGGGAATTATCTCGGAACTATGATCGATTTTTCAGAGACGGACCATCCTATTCAGCCCTCCGGAATTGCAGTAGATCCTGATCAGATCATCTATGTGGGGGAACAGCGGCCGGGTGACGATTTGCGCATCCACCAATTCGATGCCGACGGTCGATACCTGGGCGCTTTCGGTGAATATTCGGATCGGTGCTTGAAATTGATCGTCGATCGTAATGGCGGGGTTTACGGGAGCGTTGGCAGCGATGGGCAGGTATTGGGATTCACGGGAGAAGAAGCCTACGAACAAGAAGGAGTCTACTATACCCGGGTTTTTGACAGCACCATCGAGGAGTGCACATGGCACCGGATGATGCTGGAGTTAGAGCCCGCGGAGAAGGCCCGGCTGGATGTGTTCTTTTATGCCTCGGACAACGAAACTACCGTCGAAGAGATCGACGCAAATGAGAGCTGGGAGCCGGTTTTACACAGTCCCGAGAATTCTGTCATTGGAACGGATGCCTTATTCTTTAGCGGCGTCGGTCGGTATCTCTACCTGAAATTTATCTTTTTCGGGGATGGATTACATTCCTATGAAGTAGCGCAGTGCAGAGTGTATTTCGAGCGGCTGTCCTATCTCCGGTACTTGCCGGCGGTATACCAGCAGGATCCGGCGGGACGGGATTTTATGGAACGGCTGCTTTCCTTATATGAATCACTCAACCTGGAAGTGGAAGAAGAAATCGCGCACATGGCCCGCTTTTTCGATCCGGAGGTTGTGGAGGACGAATTTCTGGAATGGGTGAGTATGTGGGTGGCATTAATGCAGGATAAGAACTGGCCGGAGGAAAAACGCCGGGCCTTCCTTCGACGGGCATATCAACTCTATAAAATTCGGGGGACATCAATAGGTTTGAAAGAAGTGATCCACCTGTTCACCGACGCGGAGGTAGCCATCATCGAGCATTTTCGGCTACGATCGCCCATGGTGATTGGTGCTTCCTCGACCACCGGCATTTCCACAGTGGTTGGGAAGACACCGCTTCAGCCGCTGTTGGTGGAGGAATCGTCGGAGATCGGAGAATTCGCACTCAAGGAGTCGCCGGATAGTCCGCAGGCGCCGTTTGAGTTTAATGCGTTCGATTTCAGTCTCCTGGCCGATACTTCTCGTCTCACCAGCCCCGAACAGCTCGATGCGCTGTATCGGTTAATCGAGGAGGAAAAGCCGGCCCATACCCGCTGCCGGATTCGGACCAGCGAGGGGGAGATGCAGCTGGGACACCATGCGCTCCTCCAGGTGGATACCAAACTCTCCCGGGGATTTCCGGCCATGCGGCTGGGAACGACATCCTGCCTGGGAAAAAATTCTTACATCGGCACCTATTACTGTCGAAGAGGAATGCTCGAAATGCGGTCCAGTATCGCTGTTGATGCACTTCTAAATTAAACATCTTTGGAGGATATAACCCATGCATGACAAAACAAAGGTAAAGTCAGCACCTTTCTGGAATCAACATACTGAATTCCAGAGAAATAATTATTATTTCGGGAAATTGATGACCGTCCGGGATTTCAGTGATGAGCAGCGATACCTGAATGAAAAGCGCTGGATGCTTAACCGATTGGGAATTGGATGGGGGGTAGTATGTGGCCTGAACATTCGCCCGCACTCGGATCCCGACGCCCGGGAGAAAGTCATCGTGGAACCCGGATTCGCCCTCGATCCCTACGGGCATGAAATTATGGTGTACCGAGAACATGAGATTGATTTGCGCACCGCCCGGGATGAACCGCCCACGGACTCGCCGCATCTCTATTATATCCTGCTTTACTACGAGGAATGTCTTACCGAACAGCGTCCTGTTCCTGTTGAAGAATGCGGCGAATACCAGGAGGAATGCGTTTACAACCGTACGCGGGAGACCTACCGGTTTGAAGTCGTTCGGCAGAAGCCGGAATTTTCGAATCTGCTGGATTCGGATCTCCGGGAGATACTGCCGTGTGAAACCGAATGCCACCGGTTTTTGGAGGATCCGACCCCGGTGCTCAGTGAGCGCTGTGCCGACCGGCCGGAATGTGCACCCATTCTCATCGGGTGTGTCTGCTATAATCCGGACACTCCCACCTCGCCGGTGGACATTGATATCAGTCCGGCGAATCGAAAATTAGCATATAGCAATGAAGTGCTGTTTGAGTTTATTCGCTGCCTGCGGGAAGAGGACTGGCTGGCGCCCGCGGCCCATCTGGATCGCCGCCGGCACGTTCCGCTCCTCGCCAACACCATCCCGGGAGTTCATTATCAGGATGGCAAAATTGCCCGGCTGGATCGGGAAACAGGGTTGAAGGCCACTTATCCCTACCGGCTGACCACTGATGGGAAATTCATCTGGATGACAGACCGGGAAGGCAGACAAGTCTGGCGGGTGGATCGCCGCACGAATCATCCGCTTGAGGACGAGCAGCTGCTCCTTGAAATGCCATCCTGGGGGATTGCCTATGACGGACGGGACATGTGGATTACTCATCACGATTCCCGGGGTGAGAATCAGGATGATACCGACCAGCCGGCACATGGCACGCTTACCCGGATCAATGCCTGCACTCTGGAACGCTGGACACTTGACCGGTTGCCCAGAGATGAAGATCTCCCGGAATGTCAGCGGTTCCCGGAAAGCCTGGATGATATGCCGGAACCTGTAATGATCCCGCCACGTCCGGGTGAAGTTGTTTTACACAGAGGCCAAATTTATGTGGCTCATGCTCAACGGAGAATCTTCGATTCGCCTGAGGAAGAACGGGAGAGACGCAGGGAGGAAGCTGCGGAAAGAAGAGCCGCCCGGGAAGAACTGCGAGACGAAGTGGAGCGTGAAGTGGCGAGGACCCGGCGCCCGGAACAGGAGACCGGGTTCTACTCCTTGCTGATCTCACGGATTGACCCTGTTCGGGGCAGCCTGGTTGAAGTCATCGAGTTTCCCCAGGAAGATTTGTATGCTCCGGCCTCCGAGATTATTGCCATGGCCTCCGACGGTGAAGCGTTGTGGATCACCTATGACGGACGGCTGCGCGAAACAGTTCGGGATCGGCGGATCCGGCCGGTGATACGGAAGATCACCTTAACCGACACTGGCAATTCCGTGCTGCACGATCCCTTTGAACTGGATGACGGCACCTACCCGGTCGATATGGCTTTTGACGGCACACATCTCTGGGTAACACATAACGATGGAATCTCCCGGATTAATATTGAAACCACCCGGAATTTCAACGCAATGGGTGGGGGAGGACGAGGTGGCGAATTAGCCCTCACCGCCATCGGATTCGGTGGAGCCGAACATCTTTGGGCGGGAGAAATCGGTCATCGGGAAGCCAGGGTGAACCGGGTGAATATCTACTCCGGTCTGATTGACGGGTCATTGGAGATCATCGAATTTGCCGAACGGAATGCCGAATACGATATCTCAGATATCCAGTTTGACGGAACCTATATTTACGTCGCCGCTTCGATTCAGGAAGAAGATCAGGAGAAACAAGGCATTATTCATAGATTATTACCGTAGGAGAACAAAAACATGCTTACCAAGACTCAAACCGAGAAAAAGACCTGTGTCTCCGGAAAATTCAAGCGCATGAATTATTTTAACGGTATGCTGCTTACCGAACAGGATTTCGAGGATGAACAAACCTACATTCGGGAAAAGCTACAACTGCACAATCGGATCCACGGGAGTGGCGTCGTCTGGGGGATGTCGCTGAAGAAAGGATGTATTACGGTCGGAGATGGGGAGATCACCAGGATCTTTATCGAAGCCGGATTGGCAATCGACTGTGCCGGTGACGAAATCGTGGTATGCGAGGATTTCCCTGTTCCGCTTCACGAAAAAATCAAACAGCTGCGGAAATTTGGGCTCTTGCGGAAAGTCGGGGAATGCGACGTCCAGGAATATGAGGGCCCACCCCTGTACATCGGAATCCGGTATTGTGAATGTGAGTCGCAGCCCGCCGAGCAGTATACCAGTGAATGCCCGGATGACCCCCTGCATCCGAAGTTCGCCCGGGTCCGGGAAGGATTCGCCGTCGAAATTCTCACGGCCGATGAATATGCAGGATGCGTTGAAGCCGCCAACCGGAAAAACGGAAAGAACGGAGATTGTAATTGTCCCGGTGTGGCTCCATGCAGTGAAGATGAGCGCACCATCTTCCTGGGATACGTCGAGGGGTATGATACCAGTGAAGTTGACTATCCGGATCACGCCGAGGCTACCATTCATCATCTGGACACCCGATTTATGAATAACTGGGAACAGTTAAAGCAGGATATGCTCAGAGAAGTACTGGGCGATCGGGCTAGCTGGCTGGATATCACGCCCTTAATCGGCAAACCGGTGTCCTATTTCGAACGGATTCAGGACGAAATGAGATTGCGCAAGGGGAACATCTTCAGACCAGCGGCGATGAGTGATCAGGAACTGCGGATAATTCTGGAGATGTCCAGAGATGCCCTGCCATGGGCCTGGAGTAATCCGGACGATATTGAACAGTCGGATACCATTGATGTGGTAACCGATCAGAGTGGAAAGTGTATTCTTTTTCCGTTTATACGGGAAAGATCATCGTACCAGGAGTTAAAAAAAAAAGATAGAAGCAGCTTAAATGCTGAGTTTCTGGGCAATTCTAATACCATGGAGGTACATAACCTCAGTGCGGAAACCCCGCGCTGTCAGATTGACGAGATACTGGAGGCCGGACACGACGTGGTGTTTTCTCCGGATACGCTGGAGCAGGCCCATGAGCAGGGTTTTGATAACTGTGCCTATTGTATCGGTGGCAGCACCCGGTAGCCCCAGCTATATATAAAGGAGACATAATTTACTACCTGAGGAATATGAGATTGCAGCAATGAGTTGTAATGGATTAGCCAGACTGAAGTATTATCAGGGGCAACTGCTGTCCGCCCGGGATTTCAGTGATCAGCAGGAATATCACCGGTTGAAACACCAGTTGTTATTGCGCCGGTTCGAATATGGGATTATCGGTGGGCTGGATGTGACCTGCGCCCCGAAAGACGAATCGGATCCCACGGATTTCGATGGATTCCTGATCAAAGAAGGGCTGGCAGTTGATCCCCTGGGGAGAGAGATATTCGTTTCAGAAGCCGGGTATAAGGTGCCGGTCACCGAATGGAGCGTGGAGACCCCCTACCTCAGTCTGCAGTACGTCGAGCAGGAAGATCGGGTGGGTACCAATGTGTGCGAAACCGACACCCGGAATAACCGGATTGTTGAGTGCGTGGAGCATCGCTGGGAAGCCTCACCGAATATCTCTCCGAGCGTGACAGTCGCCCTCATTGAGGTGAAAGAGGAAAATACGGGCAGCTGCGATGATTTTACCATCAAACTGATGCAGGATTCCAGCGGGCGGCGGATCCGGCTGAATGCCCGGCTGGTGGATACCAATCAACTTGCGGATTCCGCTGTCACCACCGAAAAAATTCGAAATCGGGCCGTGACCATCGATAAAATCAGCGATGAGGTGAGAAACAAGCTGGTGACCGATGGCGATAATCACGACCATACCGACGGGAGCGGGGGCCGCAGAATTCCGGAAGGCGGTCTGGCCGATCAGGCTGTCACCAGAAGAACCCTCCATCCCGAGGTGCTCGAATTGCTTGAGACACCGCCGTCGTATACAGTGTATGCTGGGAGCGGGGGGACCAATGACATCCGACTTCTGGATGGCATGGCCCTCACAGGCGAGATGCTCATGCAGGGATTACGAGTCGAGTTTGCGAACGCAATCGATACCACCCGGTATACTCCGGCCACCTGTCATGTCGCCTTTGAAATGCCCTATCCCATCACAGAGTCCGAACGGGCGTTCTGGGAGGATGATGTGCTCGGCTACCGGCCGCATACACTTCCCGCGGGCGTGGAAACTGATACAAACCAGGTCCGCTGGACGCCGCTTTCCGACGTCGATGAATGGCTGGAACAGAAAGTATTCCGGATCAGACGAACCACGAGCCTGTCACAGGCAGGGGTTTTGAATACCGATATTTTCGGTCCGGGGCGTGAATACGTCGGGGGCACTCGTGAGATAACCCTCGGACATCAGCTGCTTATTGAAGAAGCCCAATATCTCTATGCAAAAATGATTGCCAATATGGCAAATGTGGAATTCGGGCTGGTGTTTAATCTGGAAGATTCCCGCAATTATTGGGCGGTAGTGTATCGTGAGTATACGAGATATCAATCCGGCGCGCCAGATGACTACTGGTCTGAACAGGCAACGTGGACCCATTACGGGGCTCTGGTTGTTGTGCAGGTTCGGAACGGACAACCCGGTGTCAAATTTCAGGATGAGATTCAGTTAGATCAATCAGTGGGGAGCTGGTTGTATATTCCTGCCGGACGCGAGGTGCATCTGGTCCTGAAGCAGACTTCGACAGGATTGCTGCTCCGGGCCGGTGACTTGCAGACCAAACTTACTGAACCCGGTTTCCGGGAATATTCAAACGTCGGCGTATTCATGTGGTATCCATATTCGAACCAAATCACGCATGTGAAGGCGGTCTATTCGGATACGGTTGAAACACTCTATCCCGGAACAGCGACATTTGATCCCTATCGTGGCACCCGCCTGCTGGCACGGCTGACGCTGCAATCGGGATCAACTTCCGGAGAAGACGGGGTCGGAAATTCATGGAGAAGAGAGTTAGGGCGATGGTTCTGGCTGGTTCCGAAGAGCGTGTATTATCCATATCAGTATTATGGGTATCCTTTCCCAGAGATCGATTTCGCCGGAATCGGAGGTGAACTGCTGTGAAAGTCGTCTGGTCGTTCTGGTCGAAACCCTACCTGCAGGGCCATGGATTCGGGTGGGCGAGTGGGAAGTATCACTTGCTGGCGTGGGTTCTCTCGGTGGGATTGGCCAGAAAGCATTATCCGGATATCGCATTAATCACTGACGAGACCGGAGCCGGGATCCTGATTGACGGATTGGATCTGCCGTTTGATTCAGTCGATACAAGCCTGGAAACCCTCAACGACAGGGATCCCCGGTGGTGGATCCTTGGTAAATTATACGCCTATCGCAGCCAGTCTGAACCCTTCGTACATCTGGATACCGATGTCTTTCTCTGGGAGCCACTCCCGGGCCCGCTGGTCGAATCGCCCGTCTTTGCACAGAGTTTTGAATATTTTACGGTGGGAGAAAATTCCTGGTATATCCCTGCCAAGATCGAGTCGGAAATCAGAAACGTCGGCGGATGGGTTCCGGAAGAAATGGAGGAGTATCTGCCGGAGCGCGGCAGGTATAAGGCAATCTGCTGCGGACTGCTGGGTGGAAACCGCACAGATTTTCTTCAGTATTATGCCGATCTGGCGATTCGGTTTATCGAAAGCCCTGAGAACCAGCCCGGGTGGCTGCGTCTGGGCAACACCAATTGTGTGACAGTAGAACAATATCTGCTCGCCGCCTGCCTGGCCTATCATCAGGACAATCCGGATTCGCCGTTTCACGATATTGATATCCGCTGTCTTTTTAGTTCCACCCAGGAGGCGTTCAATCCTGTCATCGCCGAACCGGTGGGGTATACTCATCTGATCGGTGGAGCGAAGGGGAATACCCGGTTGCTGGAACGATTGGAATCCAGAGTGCGGGAGGAATATCCGGATCAGTATGATCTATGTATGACCTATGCGGAGACTGGCATTGTATAGAATCGTCTTTCGACCTCCGGAATTGTCGGGCAGGAGAGTATGAGCGGGATAAGATCAGGAATCCTGTGGCCCAATCTCCCGGAGATATTTAACCCAAAACAGGGCCAGGGTATCGTTAAACTGCAGTCCGGGGTAAGTCAGGAAAAAGAACTGAACCAATGCAAATAACTTCCAACATATCTCAGAGAGAAAAAGGGTGGAACCATGAGTTGTGATGGTATCTCCAGATTAAAATATTTTCAGGGGCAGCTGCTCACGGCACAGGATTTTCAGGATCAACAGCAATATCACCGCCAGAAGCATGGAAATCTTCTGCGGCGGTTCCCCTTTGGAATCATCGGTGGGTTGGAGGTCACTTGTGCAGAAAAAGATGATGCGCAGTCTGATGATTTCGATGGGTTCCTCATACAGGAAGGCTTGGCGGTCGACGAGCAGGGGAATGAGATTATCGTGCCCGAACAGGGCTATAAGGTACCACTCACAGAGTTTAATCCCAATCGACCCTATCTCAGCCTTCGATATGTGGAAGAGGAAACTCATGTTGGCAATGGTGTCTGTGACACTGTGACTAAGAACAACCGGATCCTGGAGTGTTTTGATCATAGCTGGGATACCTCCCCGAACATCGCACCAAGTGTCACGGTGGCACTCATCTCTGTGATCGACGAGAATGCCGCGAGCTGTGGCGATTTCGAGGTGAAGCTTGAGGAAGACGAAGGGGGACCGCGTATTCGGATGAATGCCCGGCTGGTTGATACGGATCAGATAGCA
>DATFLS010000006.1:0-6912 GCA_035267465.1 bacterium | reverse complement strand
AGTACCGGTATTCCGACCAAGACCGAGCAGTCCGACCTCCAGCAGGCGCTGTTCGGAACCCACGGGGATGTAAACAGGGTGGTCATTGCACCGGCGGATGTGGCGGACTGTTTCGACGTAATTCTGGAGGCGTTTTATATCGCAGAGAAATACCAGATCCCGGTGATCGTGCTGTCGGATCAGTATATTGGGCAGCGGATCGAAACCTTCGATCCGGATGTGTTCTTTGGAAACGGCAACGGATTTTCCCAGCGAAACAGGCGCCTGATTGCCATGGAAGCGGAGCTGCAGGATTACAAACGGTTCCGGTTCACCGAGACCGGGGTCTCCCCGATCACCTATCCCGGCATCAAAGGCGGGATGTACCAGGCGGCAGGGATTGAGCACGATGAGTACGGTTTACCCACCTCGGACGTGGACATGCACGCCCGGATGAACGAGAAGCGATTTCAGAAAAATAAATATATCGCCGAAGAACTGAATTTTGTCCGGTTTTACGGTCCCGAAGATGCGGAAGTCGGTATCATCGGCTGGGGTTCGTCCAAGGGAGCCATCAAGGAAGCGGTCCTGCGTCTGAATGCGGAAGGGTTCCCGGTGAGTGCGGCGATTCCGCAAATCATCTTTCCCTTTGCGCAGGAGAAGCTGGAGCATTACCTTCAGCCGCTGCGGACAGTGATTATCGCAGAACTCTCGTACGCCGGACAATTCTATAAATATCTGAAGGGATTCATGCGATTCGGTGACCGGAAATTAAAGCCCTACGCCCGAAGCGGAGGCGCGCCCTTCAGCGTTGAAGAAATCTATCAGTCGATTAAAGAGGAGTTTGAGTGATGTCGTCAGAAAATACACAGGTGAAAATTAAACCCGCTGATTATAAAAGTGATACCCATCCCATCTGGTGTCCGGGCTGCGGGGACTTCGGGGTGTTGAGTTCGTTGTATCGGGCGCTGGCACAGTTGCAGCTGCCGCCGGAAAATGTCGCAGTGGTCTCCGGTATCGGCTGCTCCAGCCGGTTGCCCGGCTATATGGCGACTTACGGATTTAACGCAGTCCACGGTCGCATTCTCCCCATCGCCACCGGCGTGAAGATGGCCAACCCGGAAATTACGGTCATCGGCGCCGGAGGGGACGGTGATGGCTTCAGTATCGGTATCGGCCACATTCCCCATGCCGCGCGCCGGAATATCGATATGACCTATATAGTGATGGACAACGAAATCTATGGCTTAACAAAGGGGCAGTTATCCCCCACCAGCAAAACCGGAGATGTAACCAAAACCTCCGTGTACGGCAGTATAGATCGGCCGATTGAACCGATTCCGTTTATGTTGAGCGTGGGCGCTACCTTTGTTGCACGGGCCTACGCCGGCAATCCGAAGCACCTGGCGGACATGATCGTCCAGGGGATTCAGCATAAAGGATTCGCCTATATCGATGCGTTGAGCCCCTGCCGGACATTCCGGGGACTGGAACAAAAAAACCTGCTTGATGAGAAAGTCTATTATCTGGATGAGGGTTCCGATCACGATCCCACGGATAAAAACCGGGCCTGGGAGCTGGCGTCGCGTAATAACGGACTGGCCTGTGGTGTCTTTTATAAAGAGGATATTCCCACGTACGATGAACGGTACAAAGAGATCCGGGAGAACGCCCAGGGAAAGGGGATGATTCCCATCAAAGATATTATCCAAAGATATATCCCCAGGGATGGCACGGTGGCCCGGACAGCAGAATCGTCCGGACAGACAAAATAACTTCTCCGCTCCCCAGTAAACTATTTACGACCGGGGTGAAAATCTGTATATTTATTAACACAATCTACCTTCTGATACAGGAATGTACGGAATCATACCTGCGGAATTCCTGCTGATGGGGATACGATACAGATGACATTAGCGACTCCTGCTGGAGTGGTGAACTCCCTGTAGAACGAGAAAAGAGTTGGCCGGGCGCACATCTCGCCAGCGCAAAAAAGCCTCCACCCGTGATGTTGAAAAAACAATCGTATGTCCCAACCCGAGAAAAGTTAATGTGGTATGATTCGAACCAGCCTTATCGTACGTATGTCTCCTTCTTACACCGTGCAACACTGTGGGCGACCAGTTTCAGGTAAATTACGCGCTGAATCCTCTGTACTAACCCAAAATGAAAGAGAGGAGTGATAATTGTGAAAATCGAAGAACAGCCACTGGAGGACCAGGTGTACGAGTTGATTGTCCGGGCCTCCACCGATCTTCCGGCAGATGTGGTCAATGCCCTTCACGCCGCTCAACAGCAGGAATCGGAAGATTCTCCTGCGAAGAATGTGTTTTCGATGCTGTTGAAAAACGTCGAGCTGGCGCGGCAGAATAAAACGCCCATCTGTCAGGATACCGGCACCAATATTTACCATATCTACTATCCGGCCGGGGTGAGTACGCTGCAGTTAAAGCGGGTCATCCAGGCTGCCACAGTGCGGGCTACTGAAAACAGTATCCTGCGTCCGAACGTGGTGGATTCCGTGACCGGAAAGAATACCGGCAATAATCTGGGCCGGGAAAATCCCTTTCTGCAGTTCGAGGAATGGGAACAGGATCACCTCCGCATTGAACTCCTGCTCAAAGGGGGTGGGTGCGAGAATGTCTCCACCCAGTACAAACTTCCGGACAGCGAACTGGAGGCAGGCCGGGACTTAAACGGAGTCTACAAAACCGTGGTGGATGCGGTTTATAACGCCCAGGGATTAGGATGTGCGCCGGGAATTCTCGGGGTCGGTGTCGGCGGCGACCGGGCGACTTCGCATCTGACCGCGAAGAAGCAATTATTCAGAAAGCTGGATGATACGAATCCCGACAATAAGCTGGCCGAGCTGGAGAGCCGATTGTATACTGACCTGAACTCGCTGGGGATCGGACCCATGGGATTCGGCGGAAAAACCACCGTGCTGGGCGTCAAAATCGGGAGTGCCCACCGGATTCCCGCTTCGTATTTCGTATCAATCGCGTACATGTGTTGGGCCTACCGGCGTCATTCGCTGACTATCCAAAATGGGGAGGTAAAGTATGATTGAGTTACAGTTGCCGGTCTCCGAAGAAGAAATCCGTAAATTACGGGTGGGGGATGAAGTCGGAATCAACGGGACGATGATCACGGCCAGAGACGCCGCTCACAAATATCTGATCGAAGAATCCCCCGATTTTATTCGATCCTATCTGGAGAATTCGTTGATCTATCACTGCGGGCCCGTGGTGAAACAATCTGCTGGGAAATGGTCGTTTGTGGCGGCAGGACCTACCACCAGTATCCGGGAAGAGCCGTATGAGGCCACGGTCATTCAAAATTACCAGGTGAGAGGCGTAATCGGGAAGGGTGGTATGGGTGAGAAAACACTATCAGCTCTGAAAGAGTATGGGGCTGTGTACCTGCATGCCATCGGCGGGCTGGCAACCCTGTTGGCCGAATCCGTTCAGGAGGTGAAAGACGTCTTTATGCTGGACGAATTTGGCGTGCCGGAGGCGATGTGGGTCATCGAGGTGAAGAATTTTCCGGCGGTGGTGACCATGGACTCCCACCAGAAATCGCTTCATTCAAAAATTAAAGCCGATTCCCGGGAAGCGGCGCAGCGCCTGATTCATCCTGTGATGTAAAAAAATACCGGCAGATGGCAAGAACAACCTTTTGGAAAATATGAGAACCGCGCCATCGGGTTCCGGATTATTTTTCCCATCTATAGGAATGAAGTTTCTATTTATGAAGATAGGATATGGGAACTGTCTGGCTCCGATATAAGCGACACATAGTCCTGAAGCGATCTCCCGATGGATGGCACTTTTATTGCATTCTTCTCATAGCGCAATAATAAAGTACTGGTCGCCTGTGTTTCCTGACAGGCAGGCCGAAAGTATAGCCAATGATACAACCATACCGAACACAGAGGAGGTGAATACCGAACACTTATAAATTATGGACTTCAATCCGGACGCTGCCAAACGGATCCGCGGTAATTCTGGTGTATGGAGTTCGGACGCATACTCCTGAAGCACATCTCACCTTATCTTTCCTGATACCCTCCCCGCACTCCTTCTGATATCGGTATCCGGAACGACGCATTAAAAAAATAAAAAGGCTTAATCCAGGCCATTATATATAGAGTAATCATTGGACCTCTAAGTAACCGGTAATGAGAAAATGTCTATGTTATCGGTGCCAGATTCCAGGGTTCTGTCATGAAGATTGATCTGTCCCAGAAGAAGGTTAAAGATGCCTTTGTTGAGAAGGTGCAGGAGATCAGCGGACAGAATTTGATGGCCTGTTACCAGTGCGGCAAGTGTTCGGCCGGCTGTCCGGCGGTGGGACAAATGGATATTCTGCCGAACCAGATCATCCGGCTTGCCCAGCTCGGTCTCAAGGACCGGTTACTGGAATCCGGAGCGATCTGGATTTGTGAATCCTGCATGATGTGTAACACCCGGTGTCCCAAGGGCATTGATATTGCGGAAGTCATAGAGACGCTGCGGCTCATTCTCCTCCGTAAGCGAATAGATCATGTGCAAATTGAGAACCTGACTGAAGAAGAACGAAGCACGGTACCTGCAATTGCCCTGGTGAGCAATTTCAGAAAATTTACTTCCTGACGAAGGATGGGATGCACCGGAAGGCGTGCATCATCGGATCGGTTAACTGGCATGAAAATCAGTTATTATCCCGGCTGTACTCTGAAAAGCAGCGCGAAGAATTTTGAAGACTCCACCTTGTTTTCCCTGCAGCAACTGGGGGTGGAAGTTGAGGAACTCCCCCGATGGAATTGCTGCGGGACCGTCTTTTCTCTGGCTACTGATGATTTATTCCATCATGTGGCTCCCATCCGAAATCTCCTCCGTGCCAAAGAACAAAATTCCGGTGAACTCATGACTCTGTGCTCCATGTGTTATAATACATTGAAGCGAGCCAATGAGCGGGTCAAACGGGATCCGGAAAGCCTGGACAAGATCAACAAATTCATGGACAACGAGCGCATCGATTATGAAGGGGATGTCCGGGTTGTGCATCTGCTGGAATTGCTGCGGGATGATATGAACTTCGACATGCTCCGGCAGCACGTGGTTAAACCGTTGCGGAACCTCCGGGTTGCCAGTTATTACGGGTGCCTGTTGGTCCGACCCCGGGGGATCGGGCTTGATGACGCCGAAAATCCCACCGTGCTGGAGAACTGTGTGAGTGCGATTGGTGCGGAGCCGGTTGACTTTCCCTATAAAAATGAGTGCTGTGCCGCCTATCAAACTGTTGATAAACCGGACATCGTGGCGGATCGGGCATTCCAGATTCTCACGTCGGCGCAATCGCTGGGCGCAGATGTGGTGGTTGTCAGTTGTCCGCTGTGTGCGTTCAATCTGGATCACCGGCAAAAGGAAACCATCCGCAAGTACCCGGAATTCAAGCACATCCCCATACTTTACTTTACCCAGCTGCTGGCGCTCGCCCTGGGAAGTTCGGAAAAAGAATTGCGGCTCGATTTACATTATGCCGATCCCAAACCGCTGTTGAGCGAACGGGGACTTATATAATCTCGGTAAAGGAATAGCACACGGATATCCACGGAAACAGAAGATGAACACAGATTTGAATCGAGAAAAACACATTAACAGAAAAAAGAGAAGGGGTTACCACACTCACGACACACAACAAGTGGATGTGATGGATACATTTTTCACTGGCAGATCGCATGTTCTGAGCCCCGGGATCAGTGAAGCGGGCTTCTGTTCAACTTGGAGCCAGCGGGTTTCGCTTTATAATCTATTGTTGGGGAATGGGGGGAAGATCTGCGGTCATCCTTTTTTTCCGTGTCAATCCGTGTGCTATTTCAATAACTAAGGAAATTACCGTGGCGTATTTTGGTGATCTGAAGGCAAAAAAGGGCCGGATTCATATTGACAGGGAACAATGCAAGGGATGCGGCTTTTGTGTGGAGTATTGTCCCAGAGATGTCCTTGAACTCTCTGACGAATTCAATGAGAAGGGTTATCATCCTCCTGTGATCGTCAATGAGGATGAGTGTTGTTACTGTCAATTGTGTGAAACCATCTGCCCGGATTTTGCCATCTTTGTCACCCTGAAGCAAGAGGAGCATACCATTGAAAACAGTGAAAGCCGATCCTAAAGGCGTTTTAACCGGCTCCCACTTTTTAGACGGGGATTTTGCACTCGCTGAGGGCGCTCTGGCGGCTGGCTGTCGATTTTTCGCCGGCTATCCGATTACCCCATCGACCGAGACCGCAGAGCGCTTCGCCGCCCGCATCCCCAGAGTGGGAGGGGTCTTCATTCAGATGGAAGACGAACTCGGATCCATTGCAGCTCTGATCGGCGCCTCCTGGGGCGGGAAGAAGGTCATGACCGTCACTTCCGGACCCGGCTTCTCGCTGATGATGGAAAATATCGGCCTGGCATGTATGATGGAAACCCCCCTGGTGATTGCGAATGTGCAGCGTGGCGGTCCGTCCACAGGCCTCCCCACCCTGACCGGACAGCAGGATATGATGCAGGTCCGGTGGGGATCCCACGGGGACTACGCGATCATTGCCCTCTCACCCGATTCTCCGCAGGAATGCTTCGACCTGACCATCGAGGCCTTCAACTTATCCGAGCGATTCCGCGTCCCGACCTTCGTGATGACGGATGAGTGCGTCGGCCATATGCATGAGAAGGTGGTCATCCCGGAGGCAGATGAAATCGAAGTGGTCGAACGCAAGTGGTACGAAGGACCGAAAGAGGAATACCTTCCCTACAAAACGGACGGCGACATGGTGCCGTATATGGTGAAAGCGGGTGACGGGTACCGGTTTCATTCCACCGGTTTAACCCATGACGAACACGGCTATCCCGAGATCAATGCGGAATGCCAGCGGGTGGCGATCCCCAGGCTTATCAACAAAGTTA
>DATFLS010000005.1:0-2161 GCA_035267465.1 bacterium | reverse complement strand
ACTGCGATCAATGATCTCGTTTGCGGTCCGCTGCATGTTTCCATAATCGAGGTAGATCATATTTAATCCGAAGCCCCCGACATTCCCAAACTGTTTGAACACTGCCGCTGATTGATAAGAGATATCTGCAATCCACTGCTGTGTATTCAGCGAAACGCTGAGGTTTTCTATATCAGACAGAGCGGCCGGATTGGTGAATGAAGCGCTGGCATCATTCGTTCCATAGATGTTGGAAATGATACCTCCTAAACCGACCATACGGGCATTGCTTGGAATCTTCAGGAACTGCCAGGCAGCGTTGCCCACCCGCTCAAATTCAGGCGGAGCGACTCCCGCACCGATATCGGGATATTGTTGACCGAAAACCCGACTGGATGGAAGAGCACACCCGAATGCGATGAGCACGATAATTAGAATTCTTGCGTATTTCATTATAACCTCCGAATAATCGTTCTCAAGTTTCATTTACTCTATTTTACCACATTCCGGTTCGGGTTTTCATTTAATAATAGCCAATTTCCCGATCCGTTCTTCCCCTTCGTGTCCTTCCACATGAGAGGTGATATGCCAGATATATATACCCGGCATGACATTCCACCCGAAATCCGTTAACATATAGTTATCGTCCGTGGAGGATCCCCACGCTGACGAGCCAAATCCATCATGTTCTATAACTCTCACCAAATCCCCGGCAACCGTATAGATGCGAATGGTACATTGAGAAGGGATATTTATAAATTCCAGACGTTTATCTTCGGAGGGATCCAGAAATCCGCTCGTTTGTCTGAACGGGTTTGGAACAACCATGACTTCAGAGAGCTCATTAGACGCAGCACGGGGTGCAGTGTCCGCGAAATACGTATAAGCGGTCATCCCACTTTCATTGCCATCCGCATCGATGGTAGTCACGCCAAACCGGAACGGTACACCAGGCTCCGTCGGGATTCTTCTGTAAATACGGCCATTCTGAGTGATATTGTCGGCTTCCTCGGTAGTAAGCGAATCGATTGGTTCCCACGGCCCCTCAATCCCGATCTCACTTCTGTAGATTAGATATTTGTCGAAATCTGCTTCACCGGTCCGCGGATCGGTATATCCTCCATGCACCGAGGCGAAATCAAGAATAAACCCTGCCTGACCTGCTTCCGGGTCGGAATATTTGTTTATTCCCAGTTCGTTCCCAAGATTCATTTCGGGAGGATTCCCCACAGTGGGGGGTGGAAAGGTATCAATGGCCGCATTCCAGTCCGTTTTTCCGCTGGCAAGCCATCCCTGGTAAAGATCCCACGCCGCGTTCCAATTTTTCTTGAACTCGATGAGAGAGGCGTGGTCATCCCGGGAAGCAAGGACATCGACGTCAATCATTTCTACCGCTGCCTCAGTGCCTCGCATTGAGATACTGCGATCCATATCACCTCCGATATAGAATTCAATTATCTCAATAGAGTCCCCGGGCGCCAGATCATATGGGCCAACTGTCATGAACTGGGCAGGCGTTCGTTCCCAGTGACTTCCCCGGAAACTGTGATCATATGGCTGACTCGTAATTTCGTTGATATCATCCGGCGGTGTGGCACTCGGGGCATCACGATAATCCGCCCTGGTCTGGTTCATGTCGACATATTTGTAGAACTCGTTATATGTGCCGTAAGTAGCACCAGTTTCATATTCATACCACTCCGGTGTCGGCACAGCGAGGCTCTTCGACGGCCAGTCCAGAGCGTCAGCCTGTGAACTTTTAATGTTATACCAGGCCTGGGCCTTTTCCCCCGGCGCAGGCTCAGTGGCATCCACCCACGCTTTTGTCACCACCTGCGGTGCATAGAGCTGGAAATCAATCGACCCTTCCTGGGTAATATTTCCCGGGTTCCCCACATCGCCATGTGTTGCTCCAGGCTCAAGAGTGTACTGGGTGGGAGCAGCACTCGCCTGCGGAACTTCCGTATCATCATAATAGACGAAGGCTCCGAAAGCATCGTTAGCATCGTCATACGGATGCGCGTCCATGTTTCCAAGTAGATCATCCACCCACCAGTATTCCGTATCGTTGTCAAATCCGGTGGCAAACGTCGGGGTGAGGTTACCATACCATCCGAACCGGAAGTTGCTGAAATCCACATCATCATAGTTGTAGATGACATATCGCCGTATGATAAAATCA
>DATFLS010000004.1:0-2480 GCA_035267465.1 bacterium | reverse complement strand
GCAATCGATCATAATCAATTTTTGGAGTGAACTTTCTTTACGTCCGGAATCTCACCGGCCCCCCAGCTGACGCTCTACCCATTCCTCTACTGCCGTCTGTAACATCTCTGCCCAATCCGAAAAATCGGTGTTGCCCGTGATATAGGCGTCCCATTGATCATCCGGGATTGTTCCGAAATCTTCGGGTGAGTGAATCGCAAATTCGTTGGAATCGAACAGGGACTGCAAATCGGCAAACTCCGTATACTCCTGTATGAATTCGGGTGTGAATAACTCGTAAACCGGTACATTTCTGGTTTCCAGCATCCGCCTGGCTTCTTCGGTCAGTGCGTCCAGATTCTCCATAATTTCTTCAACTCCCCAGAATTCCGACTCCATGGCATCCTCCGGATTGATTTAGTACCTGGCTCTCTTGATAGCAGTCATCTAGTATTAAAGTATCCAATCCGCTCCGGAGTTCGATTATTTTTTCTCCGGAGATGGAATCATCCCGGATTTACCGGACGGCAGACACCGAATTCGGTCTTCCGCGGGCTGAGAGCCACATGGCCTGTTCACGCGTCAGGAATATGAGAGATGCAATCGTACCACTTCACCGGCCGGGAGAACATATCGACTCCACCCGGGTTCTTGCTCTCCGGGAATGGTTTCCAGATCGATCTGTTCTTCCGTTCTGACTACCAGCTCTCCACTTCCCATTGATGGCGTTGTTATCATGATCTCCCGTCTATCCGGCGGCCCTTGCGCCTTGAAGTGCAGCCCATCGTTGCCGGGAAAACGTGCACGTATATCAAGGTCACCGATATCCGCCAGCCGGGGTCGAACCTCATATTTCTGAAATGCGGGTTCCAGCGGTTTCAACCCGAGAAGGTTCATATACAATACATAGAGCGGTGCCACCGGACAATGGCTCCACTGGGCGCCGGAATCCGGATTCACCTCCCAGTTTTCCTGCAAGGTATTGTTCAGGATCACTGAATCCATAGTGGCCCAGCGCTGGCGAAACTCCCCGAGAATCACGTCCTGCCGGCCGGCTTTTCCCAGCGCCCATAAACGCCATCCGGCGTTGGCGGGATAGGAAAATCCCATCTCACCAGGACAGTTCACCAGTGTCCGAACGGACGGCTCGATACTATTCCCCGGATATTGATCAAATAGAATTGCAGTCGCCAGTGAGCGGTCGCATAACCGGATACCCTGCTCTTCCGACAGCCAGGGAAGATTATTCACAAACAAGCCGTGCTTTGCGCTCCAGAAATGCCCGATAGTAGCCTGGAGGAGCTCGCTGCTGAATTGTTCAGCCTTTCTGGCATTATCCGCATCACCAAACGCCCGACAGATGGGAGCAAGCGCGTGTTCCAGCATAGCCGCCGCATAGAGGTTAAATGCGCACTGCTTATGGCGCTGCTGCCGGTAAGCATCGTGGTCAATCCAGACGGCCGGAATCCCGATATCTTTCACCGGAAGCAGTCCGTTCTCCCGGCGAATGCGCTCCAGATATTCCACGAATCGCAGCAGCCGGGGATAGGGTTCCCTGAGGTCATCCAGTCGTCCGGTGTACATATAGTGGTGATAGTTATCAAACACGAATCCGATCCCGTGATCGAGGAGCGGCCCCCACTGGGTCAGATCCATCTGGCGTTCCATGAGCCGGGCCAGACGGTCATAAGCAGGCCAGCAATCCAGGAAATAGCCATCTTTTGTCAGACCCTGGCTGAAGGTTTTCAAGTACCGCGCCGGCTGGCGGTGCTCGCCGAAGGTGAAGTAGATGGCATGGAGCTGATGGCCCACGTCACCGCTGTACTGCTGCCGTTCGCGTCCCATCCCGTCCACAATGGTCTCCTGCGCGGAATTGTGAAGCGTGTTGACCGAGGCATCGAACAACCGCTGCAGGTCCGGTTCGCCGCAGATCACCTCCGGCGTATTCGGCCATGGATAGATACGCCGGCGAACGCCCACTTCGCTGATTCGAACTTTCCCGGTACTCCCGTGAATATGCAGCTGGAGCCAGCGCAAACTTTCATAGTCAAAGGTCTCGAATTCATTTAACCCATCAGTGCAAGTAAATCGCGTCCAGGAATGGAAATGGCTATTCAGCAGCGGCGGTCCTCCGACCTCATGGCCCTCGTGCACCATCAGCTCGATTTGAGTGCCGGCCGGTGCATCGATGGTAAAGTACGGCCATCCGACAATCTGGTTTTTCAGTTCGAAGGTCAGAGCGACGCCGCTGTCCTTTTCCAGATCGACTTCCCATGTTTGTTTCCCGGTTGATTGTACAGAGTTCAGCGGGTCAGCCGTGTAGGATTGTGGAGGGACAAATTCAAAGTATTCTTGCGGTGGGCGATTCCAGTGAATGCGATATGCTTCTGTGAGCTGCCTGATCGGAACCCGGTATTCATCCAGCAGCGGGACCGATCGCTCGAAGAGAGCGGATGTCTCTCTGTCACCCTGAATCTCCAGCGTATACTCCGGATAGCGGG
>DATFLS010000003.1:0-4505 GCA_035267465.1 bacterium | reverse complement strand
GCCGGGGAGGTGATGGTCAGACCAGACAGTAATGCAGTACGCCTCTCGTTTCGCGGGGCCCAAAACATCGATGTGATTTTTGCACTGGAACAACAGGAACCTTTTCGAATAGAGACCCTTTCTGTGCAAACCGAGGTTGATGTATTCGATACTATCGATGGAGTCTCCGTTGCACCCATCACCTGGGAGAATCTGCGGGAACGGCTCAGGGAAGAGGAAAGTGCGGGTTTCTCCGGAACTATCATGGTGGTGCGTGACGGCAGGGTTATACTCCATCAGGGATATGGGATGGCAAACGGGAAAGAGGAGCTTCCGAACACTACTGAAATCATCTTTGGAATCGGTTCAACAGCTATCGACTTCACCAGAGCGGCGATCCTCAAATTGTTTGATGAGGGGCAGTTGAAACTGTCGGACCCTATCACACGATTTTTATCGAATGTCCCGCCGGATAAAACATCGATGACGATACGTCACCTGATGAATGGACAATCCGGATTGCCAAATTTCCATCACGATCCTGCAAAGGACGAGGACTACGACCTCACTTGGATCGATCGGGAGGAAGCGGTCAGGCGGATTCTGGATGCTCCTCTCCTGTTCGCACCCGGGGAGGACCAGGCGCATTCGCATTCGGCGTTCGTTCTGCTCGCGGCGGTCATCGAATTCGTCTCGGGGAAGGCGTATGCGGAATTCCTGCATCAGAACTTTTTCGAACCCATCGGTATGCGGCATACCGGATTTTACGGTCTTGGCTCCGGATTCTCTGCTGAACAGATGGCAGTCGGGTATGGCCCGAGCAGAGTCGGAGAGGTGAACATTCCGCTCAACTGGGGACCGACCTCCTGGCTGGTGATGGGGAGCGGCGGGATGGTGTCCAATCCCGGGGATATGTACCGGTGGGTGAAGGCGATCCATACTGGAGAGTTACTGTCGGAAGAAGCGCTCGAACTCTATGGCCGTGGGAATGTATATGCCGGAGGCAGCGATCGGGGCTTCCTGTTCGTGTACGTCGATGATCCCGAGAACACGGCGCTGATCAGCAGTAACACCCACACCCGATCCGGCGATCTCCCCGGGGCCGTGGCACAGGAGCTGGTCGGTCTTGTGACTCACAGAAATGACTGAAAGATTCACCATCCTGAAGAATTAACTCCAACCTGGACTGCGCTGAATTTGATGCTTCCAAATCAGACTTCCATTTCATAGATTAATCCATGCGGTACTGCGATTGTTCGCCATGCGCTCTGCTCTATGCGCTTTGCAACAGTGGAAAGATCAGAAAATTCAATAGTTCAGAAACGCAAAAACACTACTCCCCACCCGGATATACAGGCACTCAAGAATGCTAAATCCTTATTCTTATTCCGGCAGCGGTTTTACAGAGACCTCCTTAAAGTAGGCCGTCGATTCTTCGTCATGGTTCTGCAGACCGATGTATCCTGATTCGGGGCGGGGACCTCTGACCGGCTCATACCAGCGTCGCTCTTTTGGTACCGGCTGGCCCTCGGCATAATGGGTCACTTTTTTGCCATTGACGTGCACAATGGTGATGGGCCCGTCCAGCGTGATATCCATGGTATTCCACTCGCCCGGCCGCTTCTGCGGATACGCCATGCCTTTGGTCAGAGAATAGAGTACACCGGTGACGTGATAATCGTCGCTGTCGAAGCGGAAGCCGTTGTCGATTTGCACTTCATACCCGGTATTCACCACCTCCCAGGGATCTTCCGGGATTTCAGGGATGCGGATGAACACACCGGAGTTCACGTTGTTATCTTCGACGGTGAAGACGATGCGAATCACACAGTTGCTGAATTTCTCGCCGGTATACCATAAGAGTCCCATGCCTCCCACAGATTTGAGCACGCCGTCTTCAATCACAAATTCGCCCGGCCCGATATGATCCCATCCCTCCAGATCTTTGCCATTGAATAATTGCCTCCATTCGGTATCCTGAGAAAACAGGAGATCCTGGGAAAACAGCAATAATGTCAGGAGGCTCACCAATAAGAAATACACCATTTGTCTGATCATGGTAAAATGGCCCTTCCGCTTAAGATTGTCAGTAACTATGTTTAGACAAGATGAAAATTTTCCAAAAGATAGTCTATTATAGGGAGACCGCACATTGTTCGCAAGATGAAAATCGGCTGTCCAGAGATGGAGTGACGTTCTATCAGACATATGTAAGAGGAACTTAAAGCGAGCGCAGGATGCTGTTTACCATAAGAACATGCGAAGTCGGGTGGTTCGCGGCGCCACCGGGCCTCAGTAGAGTTGAGCGGTATCAGGGAGAGCAATAATGGAGAAGCAGCGGATCTCATCGGGAACAGACTGGGAAGCGCTGGTGGGCTATTCCCGGGTGATCCGGGCGGGACAGAGCATTGAAGTCTCCGGCACCGTAGCGGTCGATGGGGACGGTCGGATAATCGGGAAAGGCGACCCCTATGAACAGGCGAGGTACATTTTATCAAAGATTGACAGGTCACTGAAGAAAGTGGGTGCCTCCCTAAAGGATGTCATTCGTACCAGAATGTATGTCACGGATATCACCCGATGGGAGGAGGTCGGCCGTGCCCACGGAGAATGCTTTGGTGACATCCGCCCGGCAACTTCCATGGTGGAAGTGCAGGCGTTAATTGATCCCGTATGTCTGGTTGAAATTGAGGTCACCGCCATATTGGAGGTAATGGAGAAAAGCGATTAAGTGATCCCAGAGATCATTATTTTTCGGATGATCCCATAACAGCAGGGCGACCGGAGGCCAAAATCGGGGTTGATTTCAAAGAGAATATCATGCACACTAATCAGAGTAAAAAATGGGGAAGTCGATGAGTGAAAACCAGGACACAATAATGCGATACCTTCTCGGGTACCTGTTCGGGGTATTCATGTTTATTATTCTGATACCGTTCGGCGTATTTTCTATCTCTTCTCTGAAGGTCGGTCTTTTTGCCATGCCGGTCCCGGCTCCTGAAGTGGCCCGGATTGCACTCTCATCGTGGTTACTTGTACTGGGTGCCGTCTTTATCACCTGGTCGAATTTTACGTTATTCGTCAAAGGACGGGGCGGTCCCACGGATGTGTTCGGCATCACTATCAGTCCGCGTACAAAGCAGCTTGTCGTCTCCGGACCGTACGAATATTCCAGAAATCCTATGGTCTTCGGCGTGTTTTGTGCCTATGCCTCTATTGCGCTCTTTCTGAACTCACTGGGAGGGTTTGTAATTGTCCTGCTTTTATTGTCCCTGGTGCTTGCATATATCAAGGTGATAGAAGAACAACGTCTGCTCAAGGATTTTGGAGACGAGTATGTTCACTACCGGCAGACGATACCCATGTTTTTTCCATATCCGAAATGACAGCAGACAGGTTGAATACTAAAAAGTTCCGGGCTTTAACAATTGGCAACGGGAGGTTAAATACTGCAGAAAGTGATGCTGTTAAACAAGGATCCTCTCGGTTCGAATGACAATTTGTGGGAATTTTTAGTCTCATGACGATGCAATCCGGAATGCATATCACTCCGATAATCGATCTGCTCCGCCGGGACGAAGATGGAAACATCAACCTCCTGAATTTTATCCGGGCCTATCCTGTGAGTGATTACGGAAGAGTCGGGGATTCTGTTTTCATCAAAGGTGAGAGCAATGAAATGTGGACGTATATCAGCAGCGACTCCCGTGATGATCTGGAGCGGCTGGGGGAAAAGTATCTTTCTGAAACAATCTATTTTGCCGCCATAGAAGATTGGATGGTGCCTGTTCTTGCGGACGGCAGAGAAATCCGGGGACAGATATGCATGATCCAGTATCTCCTGCCGGAAGAAGTGCGGTTGCCGGAGCCCACACTGCAATTTGCTCCACTCACGGTTGCTGATGCGGAGTACGTTTACGAAAACTCAATATACCGGAAGTACTTTTCTCTCGACTATGTGCAAGACAGGATCGCACGGGGGATCAGTGCAGCGTTGCGTCTGCAAGGTCAGCTGATAGCCTGGGCAATAACCCATGATGACGGGGCCCTGGGATTTTTGCACGTGCTCCCGGAGCACCGGAGAAAAGGCTATGGAACCCAGACTACTCTTTCATTAGCAAGGAGATCGAGAGACAGAGGGAAAAAACCGTTTGCCTATATTGAGGAGGACAATGTCCGGGCGATTCAGCTGGTCAGAGCGCTTGGATTCGTTGAACAGAAGCGGGTGTGTTGGCTGACTCTTCACTGAACGAAAAAATTGTGGCTGATTCATATCTGTGACCATAAACATGGTAAATCCATTTAAATTAATTATGGAGATGTTTCTATGGCAGCAGCAAAGGACGTAGTGAAAGAGTTGTTGGATTCTGCAGGTATTACCCTGAATGGTACCGCTCCGTCTGATATTCAAGTGACGGATGATCGATTTTATCGTCGGGTGCTCGGTGAAGGGGCATTGGGATTGGGGGAGTCGTATATGGACGGCTGGTGGGACTGTGAAGCGCTGGATGAATTTATTAACCATA
>DATFLS010000002.1:0-5007 GCA_035267465.1 bacterium | reverse complement strand
CAGAGCTGCTCACCAGAATAATTCATGATGACGAGACACTAGTCAGTTATGCCCAGCAAATTCATCACGCCACTGATCGCGCAAAAGATTTGACACAGCAGCTGCTGGCATTCGGACGCAAGCAAACGCTGAAAATGGAGACCATCGATTCGGGCGCTGCCATCTCCAAATTTGAAAAAATCCTGCGGCGTACGATCCGCGAGGATATCGATCTCCAGTTTCACCTGAAACCGGAAAGCGGACACATCCGGATCGATCAGTCGCAGATTGGACAGGTAATTGTAAACCTGGCAGT
Organism: bacterium; assembly: GCA_035267465.1. Classification (GTDB taxonomy): domain Bacteria; phylum Fidelibacterota; class JAANXI01; order JAANXI01; family JAANXI01; genus DATFLS01. Next base: position 4,712 of record DATFLS010000002.1, on the reverse strand, counting down.
CAACGCCCAGGATGCCATGCCGGAAGGCGGCAGGTTAACCATCGGAACGGACAACATTAAGCTGAGCCGGAGAGAAGCGCAGCGCATTCCGGAACTCGTCCCCGGTTCCTGTGTCCTGATTACCATCAGTGATACCGGCGAAGGTATAGATTCGGAGATTTTGCCGCAAATCTTTGAGCCGTTTTTTACCACCAAGCGGAACGGGGAAGGAACCGGATTAGGACTGGCGACCGTCTATGGAATTGTCAAGCAGCATCAGGGGCATATCTCCGTTGTAAGTGAGAAAGGCCACGGGACGACTTTCCGGATTTACCTGCCGCTGGTGGAACCCGACACGGACGAACCAACGCGCAGTGCGGAACTCTCTCGATCTACCACCGGCGAAGAAACCATCCTGATCACGGAAGATGATGATATGGTGCGGAATTATGTCAGAAATCTTCTGATGGAAAAAGGATATCAGGTCATTGATGCAGGAGATGGCACGGCGGCCATTAAAGCCGTTGAAAAACAATCAGGCGATATTGATCTGCTCATCAGCGACGTCATTATGCCGGGTATGAATGGGAAGGAACTGTATGATCACATTAATGACAGGTATCCGGATATCAAGGTGCTGTATATCTCCGGTTATACCGATGACGTGATTTCAAAGCACGGAATTCTGGAACGGGGGATCTCGTTTCTGCAGAAACCCTTCTCCAATAAGCAGCTGATGAAAAAGATCCGGGAGATACTGGATTCATAATCATAAGACTCTCTCAATCCGGTAATGAACCATAGAGAGCTGGGCTAGGTGATCGGATAACAGTCAATGGCGGTGGGGTGTTCAGCTCATTCATTCACCAGGATCGGTTATTTGCGGCTGAGGCGACGGAGAAAAAATCCGGCTGGTCTGTCGGAGCGCTTCTCTCTGTGGGCACTCTGTAAACGATTCCCGTCGGCTCCCATCCCTCTTGGGAGTGTTCATCTGCAGAACAGTGCTGTTATTCGGTGCCCGCTTGTTCTGAGACATACCTGTTCAAATCACTAATCGTTCTGATATCAAGTTGTTCGGCGTGAGATTCCCGCATGAGCAGGGCATAGGTGTTATTGAATCCCAGTGGATTCAGCCACACCAGATCATACTGCTCTTGGAATTCTGTTTTGACGTAATCGTACACTTTTTGCCTGTCCTGCATGAGAGTTTCCGCAGTCTCTTGATCTGTATTGAGCAGCACCAGCAAACCGGTTCCGGTGTATTCGGGATACAGATCGATCTCCCCGTGAATGAGTGCATCGAAGCAAATTTTCGTTCCGCCGAGGCCGGTTTTCAGCTCCGCGGAGAGTTCGGTATAGTTTTCGATCAGGCAGTGGAAAATGTGGGCGAGAATGAACTGTTCGGTGAAATTCTTGGATGCGATGGTGATGTCAGGTGTTCCGGTCCGTTCTGTGTCTGTCCGAAAGCCCTGTTCCTGTAAGTAATTCTCTGCAACCAGAGCCGGATCCTGTTGGTGCTGGTCCACCCGGAAATTCAGTTGTCGCATGGTTTCGTTGGAAATGGTTCCGGCAATTTTTTCGAACGCCTTGCGCAGTTGGGGATACTTTCGAATAGTCTCGCCCCGGACGACAGGCGCCGCCTGGTACGGCGGAAAATACTGTTTGTCGTCCCGCAGGACGCGAAGGTTATAGGCCTGAATGCGCCCGTCAGTGGAAAAACCGCTGATCACATCCACCTTGTTATCCCGCAGTGCCTGGTACATCAGCTGGGGATCGACTTCGACGGTATTCAATCTCAGTCCATAGCGTTCCTTCAGTCCCGGATATCCGTCGGCCCTGGCCATAAATTCTGCGGTAAATCCCGCCTGAAACGTATCCGTGAACATTGGCGGAATCACCAGCAGGGGCACCACGATAAATAGCACCATGACAGCGCCGATCAGCGCCGGTTTGATGATCTGTCTGATTACAGATTCCAGCTTTCCCAGGGTGAAATCGAACAGCAGTGCCAGCAACGCGGCCGGAATAGCGCCTGCCAGAATCATGTTCGTATTATTCAGGGCAATACCCCGGAAGATAAATTCTCCGAGTCCGCCGGACCCGATGAGTGCACACAGGGTGGCGATACCCACGTTGATGATTGTGGCGGTACGAATCCCCGCAAAAATCACCGGCAGAGCCAGCGGCAGCTCCACTTTCGCCAGGATCTGCCGGTCAGTCATGCCCATCCCGCGTGCAGATTCAATCACGCTGTTATCCACGTCATTGATTCCGGCATAGGTGTTGCGGACGATGGGTAACAGGGCATACAGAAAGAGGGCGATGATGGCCGGCGTCGCACCAATGCCGAATAACGGCAGTAGTAGACCAAGCAGTGCAACGCTCGGAATAGTCTGGATCACACCGATGCCACCGATGACTGTATCCGCGGCCTTCCGGTGACGCGTCAACACTATTCCGACCGGCAGGCTGATCACGGTCGCAATCGTCATAGCAAAGAAGGTGAGCCCGATGTGCTCTACGGTCTGACCGAGCAGTTCGGTTCGATGCAGAATGAGAAACCGGAAGATATTGGCCGGAGGGCTCATAACTCGATGGTATCTCTCACACTATAAAATGCCTGCAGGATCGCCTGGGGAGAGAATTTGTGCCCGGCGGTACTTTGTTCGCTGATACGCACTGCCGGTTGCCCGGCTTCGGCATGTTCCACTGTCTCCAGTACCTCATACAGGGAGGTCTCGCCGGCGAATTCGAAGGTCTGGTCGGGGGAAATGTCCATCGGTTTTATCTGCGGCGCAATGTCCCTGAGCGTCAGAGTTTGCAGTTCCAGCTGGAGTCTGGTCCCTTTTAAAAAGTCCCGCACGAAATTAGTTGCCGGTGCAAACAGGAGTTCTTTCGGAGTTCCCAGTTGCTGAATACGCCCGCTGTCCATCAGGCAGATCACGTCGCCGAGTTCGAACGCTTCCAGAACGTCATGCGTGACCAGGATCATGGTTTTCTCCAGAAAGTGCTCCAGCCGCTTGAACTCAGCCCGAATATCCATCCTGGTGATGGGATCTAACGCCCCGAAGGGTTCGTCTAACAAAACGATAGGAGGATCTGCGGCCAGAGCCCGGATCAGTCCGACCCGCTGCTGTTGTCCACCGCTCAGCTCGTGGGGCATACGCCCGAGGTACTCTTCAGGTGACAGACCGACCAGTTCCATCAATTCGCGCTGGCGCCGCTGAATTCTGGGTTCATCCCAGTGGAGAAGTTCGGGGACCACCGCGATGTTTTCGCCGACCGTATAATGAGGAAACAGACCGATCTCCTGGATCACATATCCGATCCGTTTGCGAAGCTCCACCGGATCCTGCTTGCGAACCTCCTCGCCCTCGATACGAATGGAACCGGACGTGGGTTCGATCAGCCGGTTAATCATTTTAAGAGTGGTGGTTTTTCCGCTGCCGCTGGTCCCCAGCAGCACCAGGGTCTCGCCCTCCCGGACGGAAAAGGAAATGTCGTCAACAGCGGTGAAGCCGTTGAAGGTTTTCTTGAGGTGTGATACGGCTATCACGACAGCGGCAGATCAAATATCAGTTTACGGTGTTTCCCCCGGGAACCGTGTATCCGGCTATTTAAAGGGATCCCACCGGGCGACCATATTTTCATAACCAACCGGGAAACGCTCCTGAAATACGGTGTAATAATACATCTCTTTTGGAGAATGCAGTATGAGGCCGCCTTCCGATTGCCCATTCTTCTCATAAGACTCCTGGGAGATTTTATCGGCAGTGAGTTCGTCCATCAGATCGTCCACACCCGTTCCGCCGGCAAATCGAAGTTTCGGTCGATCGGCGATCTCGGCGGGCAGCCACTCCCTCATGGCTTCCCGGAGAATCCATTTCTCGACATCTCTGGCCTGCTCTGCATCATACCGGACTTTTAATTCCATGGGGATTGTGTTGCTGAAGGCCACAACCTCCGGATCCAGATAGGGGGTGCGATAATTGACAGAGTTAGCAAGCCAGCTCCGATCCAGTCTGCGCAAGGCGGTGTTATATGCAATTTTGACCAGTTTCCGGGCCACCCGCTCCTTCTCCTGAACTTCCGGGATGTCCTCCAATTCGTGGAAGTACCCACCGAACAATTCGTCGGCTCCTTCTCCGACCAGCACACAATTCGTATACTCAGCGATCATTTTCGAGGTATAAAAATTGGCGATAGCCCCGGAGATACAGTCCTCATCAAATGTCTCCATGTACCAGATGGCTTCCGGGATTAACCGTCGTATATCCTCATCGGTGATTTCATAGATATGATGCTCCAATCCCAGATAGTCAGCCATAAGCTTGGCGTATTTGATATCTTTGCTCGGATATCGCCGGATTGTGGTGCTGAAGAGGATTATGTCAGGGTTCATGGATTTGGCCACAGCGGCCGTCACCGAACTGTCCAGTCCGCCGCTCAGAGCGACACCCTGAACTGCTCCGTCTGCCATCCGCTTTTCAACAGCCCTCACAAACAGTTCTTTTAGGGTATCGGCGGCCTCCTGCGGGGTATCAAAATCGGGGAGCTCCGGAGTGTAACCATCAAATGGCTGCAGTCCGTTTTTGACTGAATAATAATGACCCGGAGGAAGTTCTTCCACAGTCCGGACATGAGACAGCAGGGACTTTGCCTCCGACGCAAAGTACAGGCAATCATCCTGTTGCGTATAAATTATGGGACGGGATCCGACATGATCCCGCACC
>DATFLS010000001.1:0-3565 GCA_035267465.1 bacterium | reverse complement strand
TATTGTTGTTCATGTGAAGGAAACCCGCAACGTCCAGACCCTCTCCAGCGCCGAATATCAACGTCCCTTTCTGCGCATCCAGCAGGACATGCGCCGTACCGCCATAGGAATGATTCTGATTGAAACCATCCGACAGGCGATCATCGGTGAGGAACCACATCCCGAAATATTCGATCTGAGCATCGCCGCCCTCAGTTTTCTCAACGATGAAGATCGGGCGGATATCGAAACGTTGTGGTGGTTTCATCTGCATCTGGTATCACTCCTGGGGTATCATCCGAAACTGCAGTTCTGCCATGAATGTGAACAGGAATTGCGATCCGGCGCATTTTCCTCGCAAAGCGGGCACATCTACTGTGAACGCTGCAGTACCCGGCAATCGGATCTCACCGCCCTGGGTAACCTGGAACTCAGGATGGCCAGATATCTACAGAACCACACGCTCCGGCAGTTAGATCTGGATGCCATCCATCGGACAATTCTCTCGCCGTCCGGATCACAGGAGAGTGACCGGCCGGGTATCCACCCGCTGCACTTCACCGGAGTTATTGTCAAATATCTGCAATATCACGTGGAGGGGATCGGTACATTGCGGAGCATGGACTTTTTTACTACATTAAATTAAGATTTGATCGGAACGTAGGGTAACATATTTAATCTGTATCATCCATAAAAAATAGCACGCAGGTGAACACAGAAGAAAGGTTAAGAGAAATGAGGAAAGAGGCCCCAAACACCCCACCGGGAGAGAAGGTGGTAAAAAGGCGCGGAGAGTCATAACGCGGGCCACTCTTTTCTCTTTCCTGATTACTCTTTTTTGTGTGTTCTCGCTGCATTATTCGTTTCAGGCTTATGAATGGTTTCCAAAAAATTCGGGCTGAATAGGAACTATACTTCCGAACGGACGTAAATTTTAAAACAGGTAAATATGTAAGATGTAGCCAAATGTACAGAGGACTCAAATTCGGCCCCAACTGGGGATATGGAGGCAGCAGAAACCGGTTCAATCCGTTACGGAGTGAGTTTTACTCCAGCGCCATCCGGGTGCTGATTGCCGTAAACCTGGCGATTTTTGTGATCCTCTGGTTGTTTGCCAGCCGGGAATTTGAATACACCGTCTTTCGCTGGTTGGGTTTGGTCCCCCTGCGGGTCTGGCAGGAAGGGATGATCTGGCAAGTGTTCACTTACATGTTTCTGCACGGCGGTTTCTGGCACGTGGCTATCAACATGTTCGTACTCTGGATGTTCGGAACGGAAATAGAATACCGGTGGGGACGGAACGAATTCGTCAAGTATTATCTGATTACGGGAGTGGGGTCCGGCATTGTTACCATGATCTTTTCCCTGCACTCCCAGATTCCGGTGGTGGGAGCCAGCGGGGCCATTTACGGGATCTTGCTTGCCTACGGCCTGATGTTTCCGGAACGGTACGTCTATATCTATTTCCTGTTTCCCATCAAAGTGAAGTATTTCGTGGCCATCATCGGCGCCATTGCATTCTTTTCATCCTTCGGCCAGACCGGCAGCGGAATCAGCCACATGACCCATCTCAGCGGTATGATTATCGGCTGGCTCTATATCAAGCAAGACTGGCGGCTGGATTTTTTAAAGATGAATTTTCGCAAAAGTAAACGACAAAAAACATTAGAGAAGATCGAAGAAGTGGAGCAAGAAATTCGCGATTTCAGAGAAGAAATTGACCGGATCCTGGATAAAATCAACCAGGTCGGATACGACAACCTGACAGAAGACGAAAAAGAACTCTTATACCGGGCGAGTAAACACCTGGCAGATGACGATAAACCAAATTAATTCATTTTCTAATTCCTTTTATGACTATTACATCTGTTCAGTAGTATCAAAGGTAAGGAAGCCAGAAGGGATGTTTTCCGTGCTTTGCCACCCTTCACACACTGTAGAGCCGTTTCATGAAACGGCTCTACAGTGCAGGTTGAGAATCGAAACCATTACTTTCCTGAGCTGATTTAACAGTCATGTTTCTTTTTTTACATCTGTTCAGGTTACCAGTCCGGGAGCTGTTGGTTCGATGGGCAAGGCCTTTCCACTCGTTAATTCCAGTGGGGATTATCCGGAGTCGGCAGGTGGAGGGTATTCAACAGCGACAGGTCATCCATCTCCTGTCTGAGAAATTCCCGCACTATCTCACTCCGTAACACGATATTATCGATTTCCAGTAATTTCTGTTTCTCGTTCAGCGGGATAGGGAGCCAGGTGGCCATTAAGTTGACCAGCGTTTCCAGCGACATGTCAGCCTGTTCAATATCCCGGATGGGAAAATTCTCCCGGACGAGTTCGGCAATTCGGCGAAACCGTTGGAGTAATCGCTCTCGTTCCTGGTTGATCTGCCACCGTTCAGCGGTATCCTGAATAATCCGCATGGCGCCATGACGATACGGCGCCGTTTTCGGCAATTCCGTAATATGCACCTTCACGAGGCCATTGAGCAGAATGTTGGATTTCCCGTCTTCCAGAGGCTCGACTTCTTCAATATAGGCCAGCGTCCCGATGGAGTGAAACGGCGACTCCTGTTCCTGGTGGTGCTCCCAGCCTTCCTGCAACAGGGTGATGGCCACCAATCGTTCTCCGGCCAGAACATCCCGGATCATCTGTCGATATCGTGGTTCGAAAATATGCAGCGGCAGCAGTGTTTTGGGGAAGAAAACAACATCCGGCAGCGGAAAGATCGGCGCCTCGCCGGAAAAATCGGTCAATTCAAACGTGAATCCTAAACTCTCTGCCATAAATCCCTCTCTTTACTCTGTGCCTTTTCTGTAGAGAGTAACGAGGTGCCAGCAGCTGGTCACTCACCGGAGTTTCGAGAACAGCAAATTCGGTTTATTCGTCCATTCGTATGCTGTATGGCAACAAATACAGAACCTGCTCCTCCGTCAGGAAGGTCATCTGTTCGACCTGTTGCAAAGCCTCCTGAATATCCTCCGGCAGATTGAACTTCGATTGCAAAGTAGGCGTTTCGCCCAGCAGATCAAAGAGATTAACCGCATATTTCGGATAGTACTCGAACTCAACTGATCGTTCCGGAGGAATACCGGCGGCGATGCGGGCCAGGGAAATGGCCTGTGCAATGCCGCCCAGTTCATCGATTAAACCCGCCTGCTGCGCCCGCCGCCCGGAATAGATACGGCCGCGACCCAGACTATCTACGGCCTCCGGAGACATGCCACGGCCCTGTGCTGCTTTGTTGACAAAGCTCTGGTAGGTTTCCATCATAAGTTCGTAGATCCTGGAACGTTCATCTTCGGTGAGATCGCTGGCAGGATCTAACAGATCGGCCTGTTCGCCTCGTTTCAGAACCTGAGTATGCACGCCGATTTTGTCGAACAGTTCCTTGAATACGAATTCCCCGAACACCACACCGATCGATCCGGTGACGGTTTCGGGATTCGCAAGCACCTGATCCGCCTCCATGGAGATATAATACCCGCCGGAGGCAGCCACGTCACCCATACTGACTATCACCGGTTTCTTGTCTTCACCCGAGCTGGTCAGCTGGACTTCCCGCCAGATGATATCGGAGCCGAGGGCC